>JAIRNQ010000010.1 GCA_031257955.1 Deltaproteobacteria bacterium
CTTAACCGCGACGGGACTACCCGCACCGTGGCCAATAAATGCGACCTTTGCTTCGGCCTAGACGGCGGCCCGGCCTGTAAACGGGTCTGCCCGACGGGGGCGTTAAGGTTGGTCGAGCGCGAAAACATCGAAGAGATTATCGCCAACAAAAGGCAAAACACCCTTAATACCATGGCCGCGGTGAA
The DNA here is from genome assembly GCA_031257955.1 of Deltaproteobacteria bacterium. Lineage (GTDB taxonomy): Bacteria > Desulfobacterota > Desulfarculia > Adiutricales > Adiutricaceae > JAIRNQ01. The sequence continues at coordinate 186 of JAIRNQ010000010.1, forward strand.
CGCTTCCTGACGGCCCTATCCCATAACATCCATCAATAAAGCCTCTGGGGGCGTTATTTTCGCAACCGGGGCTTTATTTTTTTCACGGGTGGTCGTGGGCGCGTCGATTATGGCGCGACCACGGTAGGTTATCGACGTAGAATTGTCCCGTAGGGTCTTTCCCATAATAGTGTGGCTTGTCGCCAGGTCATCGGGTATGAAAACTATCATTACCTTCAAGAGTACCACCCACGCTTTAGACTCGGAACAGCTTTTGTTAAAGGCTGGCCTCTCGGTCGGGCTGATGAGTCGGCCCACTGAGCTGGGCTCGGATTGTGGCTTTTGCCTGACGGTCACCAAAGACGATTTAGACAAGGCTCTGGGCTTAATCAAGGCTGCCGGGCTGGTTTGGCAAGGGACATACTTACATCGACCAGAGTCCAAGCCCCGTTGGCAGAAGATGGAAACCTGTTTGGAACCATAGGACGGCCAAAATTCGTTATGAGTAACCTAAATGAGTACATAGCGATTATCCTTTGTGGTGGACGTAGTAGCCGCATGGGTTTTGATAAGGCTTTTTTGCGTTCGGCGGACGGACAGTTCCTTTTGGCCGTTTTGGCTTCAGAGCTCTCTAGCCGGTTCGGCCAAGTGGTCCTGGCCTCGGGGCAAGCCGACAAGCTTAAGGGCATTAAAGGCTTGGAAGGCTACGCTATTTACGGCGACGATCGACCTTTCTCGGGACCGGCCGGGGCCCTCGGGACAGTCCTAGCCGCTTTAGGCGGCAAGACGGCTTTTGTCATCGCCGGGGACATGCCGGTGGTCGATTGGTCGGTCATCAAGGATTTGGCGGCCACGGTAAAATCCGGGGCCGAGGTGGCCGTTCCAATGATAAATGGCCGCCCAGAGCCGCTCTACGCCTTCTATGGGCCGAAAGCCGCCCCGCTATTGAGCCAATCCCAGGCTTCAGGCCAGGGGTCTCTGAGGGAGATTTTCCCCAAACTCAATACGGCTTTTCTCGAACTTAAACAGCGACAACTGGCCCCGGGCCTTTTCCATAATCTGAACACCCCCGATGAAGCCAGAGCGGTCGGCTTTTATCCCTCGGATGCTCCCCAGCCCGAGCCCCCTCGCGGCTCTGAGCCTTCGGCCCCTTGTGGTTCCCAGCCCGAGCCACCTTGTGGCTCTGAGCCTTCGGCCCCTTGTGTCGTTGAGCCCGAGTTACCTTCTAAACACAGTGTCAATGAGCTTTTACGGACAATACCCAAGGTCGACTGGCTGATGGGCCAAGCCATAGGCGCAAACCCGGAATTGGCCGCCCTTCCGACCGAATTGTTACTTTCGAGCGCGAGGGCAGTCGTGGCCAGTCGCCGCGAAAAATTGCTAAAATCCGTGTCGGATAGCTCTGGCCCCAAAGCCACCGAGGACTTGGCCTGGGACCCATTGGCCGCCGTCGCCGACGAGGCCAACCGGCGGAACGGTCCCAGTCTGCGCCCAGTAATCAACGCCACGGGGGTGGTCCTGCACACTAATTTAGGCCGGGCCGTTTTAGCCCCTGAAGTAGCTGAAAATGTGGTAAAAATCGCCAAAAGTTATTCAACTTTGGAGTACGATCCACAAGTAGGCTCCCGTAGCGACCGCCAAAAGCACGTGGAAGATTTGCTGGTCAGCCATTACGGCGGGGAAGCGGCTTTGTGCGTCAACAATAACGCCGCGGCTCTTCTGATAATCGCCTCGGCCTTGGCCTCGGGCCGCCAGATCGTGATTTCGCGGGGAGAACTGGCCGAAATTGGCGCGTCCTTCAGGCTCGGCGACATTTTATCCGCCGGGGGGGCCGTTTTGAAGGAAATCGGGGCCACCAACCGCACTACCGTCCAAGACTACGAAAATGCTTTGGCCGATAGTCACCCGGCTCTGATAGTCCATGTTCACGCCGGCAATTACCGCATTGTGGGCTATAGCGGAAGTCCCACTATCCCCGAATTAGTCCAGACGGCCAAAAAATACCAAGTCCCCTTGGTTTGCGACCTTGGTAGCGGCTCGCTACTAGATTTGTCGGCTTATTTGCCTGAAGAGCCGGTGGTTCGCGATTATCTGGCCAAAGGGGTTGACCTGGTCACCATGAGTGGCGACAAACTCCTAGGGGCAGGCCAAGCCGGACTGATTATCGGTCGTAAGAAATATATCCAAGCCATGAAAAAACACGCCTTGGCCCGGGCCATTCGCATAGACAAGCTCAATCTGGCCGCCCTTGAATCGACCCTGAGACTGGCTTGGCGGCCAGATGAGGCCACCAACGTCATCCCGACCTTAGGCATGTTGACGGCTTCTATCGAAGATCTAAAGATTAAAGCCCAAAAACTACTAGAACTTATTGGACCCCTTCCAGGAATTGAACTGTCCTTGTCGCCCATTGAGGGTCAGGCTGGCGGAGGCTCGGGTCCAGACTTAGGCCTTCCGTCTTATGGCGTAGGGCTCAGCGTGGTCGGAGGCTCCTTAACCCGACTGGAGGAATTACTCAGGCATAGGGAAGTTCCGGTGATTGCCAGGATCCATCGCGAACGTCTATGGTTTGACGTAAGAACCATCGCCGACGGGGAAATGGAGCAAGTGGCCCAAGCGGCGAAAGATGCCTCGCGTCTTTTAGCCGATCGATGAACAAACGGCGATTACTTTTTTGGCCGCTAGGAGGCTTTAGACCTGACTAAGACCAATAAAAATATGACATATGGCTCTTAAACTATATAAGCATTAAAGGCATGTTTATGTAGCAAATAATAGTTAGTTTCGTCCAAGTTATTGTTCAATGGTGTCCGATAGATATTAGGCCAGCCATTTTATTTTGAAATAAGAAAAGGCCTGTAATTTAGCCACTAATGGCTCGGTATAAAAACATATGAGTATATAATGAAATATTTATAAGTTTGACACAAATCTTACTATACTGTTATATTAAAGGGTATTGTGTCCGGTCGATGGACGGCGGCGGTAGGGTTAAAGGGCTAGTTTTAGGGCGCGGCCATTTCGTACTCATCTCTGGGTCGTTGACAGCTACCGATGCGTTCGCGGAAAGCCCACAATTGTGAAAATGGCGAGGCTTAACCGCCAATAATCAATGAGTTAAAGCATCGGCAACTGGGAAAAGAGACTTATGGCGAACGCGTAAGCTACTGGCTCTCCGGCGAAAACGGCCTAAATTTTGGAAAAGACCATCCTAAATCATGTATTGTATTGGTTTGGTTAAGTATTTTCCGGGAAAACGCATTATATTTGGCAATAGTCTGACAATTTTTACATTAAGTAATGGATAAAACTTATTATAGCTGGGTTTATGACTGAAATAATAACAATAAACGTACCATCTATGGTCTTGATCGGTTCTACCGGTAAAAATGTCGGTAAAACGGTGGCCGCCTGTTCCATAATCAAGGCCTTGAAACAAAAGATGCCGGTGATTGCCCTCAAGGTGACTACCGCCGATCGGCATGGCACTAGCTGCCACCGGGGCGGCGATGGTTGCGGCGCCTGTATTTTTGGTCAGGACTTTGTTTTGGAAGAGGAAACAGACCCTACCGCGGCTAAAGACACGGCTAGGCTTCTAGCCGCCGGGGCTGAACGGGTTTTTTGGCTTAGGGCTAAAAGTGACCATCTAGCTAGCGGTTTTAAAGCTTTTTTAGCAAAAATACCCAACCAATCTTTTATTGTTGTGGAATCCAATAGTTTAAGGGAAGTGGTTAAACCAGGAGTTTTTATTATGATGGTAAACACAAACGAACGGTATAAACCCAGCGCTCTAAAAGTGTTGCCCTACGCCGACTTGACCATTGAAAATGAGGGAACCATTTCCCTGGCCGACGCCGAAGATCTAGTCAAAAGCCTAGTTGTCAAAGATGGCGCCCAAATATGTTTAGAAAACGGGCAATACTAGATGTGGCAACAAATTAGCCTTGAAACGGCCACAGAGTTGCTTTTATCTGAAACGGCGCCCCTAGACGAAACGGTAACCTTACCTCTGAATCGGGCCTTAGGCCAGATATGTGCCCACGATATTCAGGCGACGGTGGACAATCCGCCTTTTGACCGCTCGCCCTTAGATGGCGTGGCTTTTAGAGCCTCCGATACCGATGGGGCGACCGACGGGCACCCGGTAAAGCTTAAACTGGTTGGGGTTGTCTACGCCGGTCAGGTCCTGGACCGGGAGGTCGGCGCCGGCGAGGCCGTCCGTATCATGACCGGGGCGGCTATGCCCATTGGGGTAGATGCCATGCTCCCCAAGGAGGTACTCAAGGAAGAAAACGGCCAAGTTTTTATCCCCCGTAAAGTCGGCCGACACGAAAACTATATTTTCCGGGGTGAGGATATCACCCCCGGCACGGTTTTTTTAACCGCTGGTACCAAATTGACCCATGCCCATTTGGGCATGTTGGCCACCAACGGCCAGGGCACGGTAACGGTTTATCGATCGCCAGTTATTGGAATGTATTGTATCGGCGATGAATTTTCCCAGCCCGATAAGCCTTTGGAACCCGGGAAAATCTATAACAGCAACGGGATTATGTTGACTTCCCGTTTGGCCGAATATGGATTGCCGTCCCTTCCGCACCATGTCTTAGGCGACGACCCCGAGTCCGCGGCCAGGGAAATTAAGTCAGCCATGGACAATATCGATATCCTGATAACCGCAGGTTCCGTAAGCGTCGGCGACAAAGATATCATGCACGAAGTCTTTGACCTACTGGGGGTCGAGCGGTATGTGTCCAGACTGGCTTTCAAGCCCGGTAGCGCTTTTTTGTGTGGCAAATACCAAAATAAATGGATTTTCAGCCTCTCTGGCAATCCCTTCGCGGCTCTGGCTACCATGGAATTGGTGGTACGCCCAGTCCTGGCCAAGCACTCCCGTCGCCAAGGCCTTGTCACTAGGCGGGTTAAGGCTATCCTCGCCTCGCCCCTGACCGTAGGCAAGGGTGGAAACAAACGCCGGTTTCTTAGGGGCAGACTGGTTCAACCAACGGATGGAGGTCCGCTGACCGTTATCTTGCCAGAAGGGCATTCCTCTGGCCGGGTCTTTTCCCTGGCTGGTTGTAACTGCCTAGTGGACATAAACCACGATATCAACAATTTGCCCGAACAAACTTGGGTAGAGGCTATTGATTTAAGGTTTAACGATGATTAAATTGTTAATGTCTTTTCAATATAAATACATAAGTACCAGATAAAAGGTATTGTATCGCACCAAAAATAAATGATATATTTATCTTATATCAATACGATATAAGAAATTTTTATTTGAAATTTTAGGATTATGTATTATAATGGAACATTTTATTATTTCGACATTGTTAATTATAGTAGCCATTTATGTATGCTTAATAATAGCTAATCGTTCGGACGAAAAGTTGCCCTCCGTTCAGAGTCCAGCCCCGGGCCAGGCGGAGTCGTCCGGCTTGTCGCTTCTACCAAACCAGACCGGCGACCAAACCATGACCCAAGCCTCGGTCCAGGGCCCTACTCCAGTCCAGGCTGATCTTCCCCCGGCGGCGTCCCCATCGGCCACCGCTGAGCCCAGCTCCCAGGTGACCACCGCCAAGCCCCATTCCCCGGCGACCACCGTAAAGCCGTCTCTCCCTAAACAGAGCCCAGCCGGCAAGCCCAACTCCCCGGCGACCACCGCACAGAGCCCATCCGGCAAGCCCAACTCCCCGGCGACCACCGCTGAGTCATCTCTCCCTAAACCGAGCCCAGCCGCCAAAACTCACTCACCGGCGACCACCGCAAAACCGTCTCTCCCTAAACAGAGCCCAGCCGGCAAACCCCACTTTGGGACTAGTTTTTCTATGGATACGTCCGAAGCGTTGAAACCACCGGTCCTGTCAGACTTAGAGGGCGATTTGGATGTCGATGGGGTTAACCGTCACTCTTTAGACAAGCGACGGAATACTGTCGTTTCTTCAACGTTTTACTTGGGCACGCCTATCAGAGTCTCAAACCCTGAAATTAGCAAATTAAAAATGTCGTCAGCATATTAATTTAGGGTAAAAATTGGGCCTTTGACGTTAAGGCCGAATCATGATACGGTCGTGTAAAGCCTTAAATTCTGGAAACGGCGAGAGTGTTACTTTTATGATTATTGAGTTAGATAGCCAGTTCTTGGGAAAACGGACTTATCTCAATGGTCTCAATCGTTACTTGAGTTTATACTACTGGCGCAAAGTCTATTCACTATTTGTTAATTTTAGTCCGACTCGGTCGGTTTAATTCCTAAACCAACTTTGAGTTGCCAGAAAAGGTATTTTCGGGCTTTGCCGCGAAATATACTTTGGCCAATTTATCTATGACCAAATCCCGTCACATCGTCATCGGTACCGCCGGGCACGTCGATCACGGCAAAACCAGTTTGGTGCTGGCTTTAACCGGCATTGACGCTGACCGTCTGGCCGAGGAAAAACGCCGGGGCATAACGATCGTTAACGGCTACGCCCATTTCGATCTCGGAAACGGCGAAAGGGCTTCGATAGTCGATGTCCCAGGCCATGAGCGTTTTATTCGTCACATGCTAGCCGGCACCGGATCGATCGATCTGGCCCTTTTGGTGGTGGCCGCCGATGACGGAATTATGCCCCAAACGATTGAACATTTACATATAATCAGGTTGCTTGGAATAAAAAGGGCTGTTATTGCCATAACTAAATGCGATCTCTTCCCTGACCAAGAATGGCTTTCATTGTTGGCTTCGTCGATCCTGGAATTAACCAGTGAGGCCTTTGAGATCCCGCCACCTTTGGTCCAGGTCAGCGTGGTCACGGGCCAGGGCCTAACGGAGCTAAAAGAGGTCCTAATCCAGGCGGCCTTGGCCGTCCCGCCCAAGGTCCTTCAAGGCCGTTTCCGGCTTCCGGTCGACCGCGTCTTTACCATGACCGGTTTTGGCACCGTGGTCACCGGCACCCTTCTGGAGGGCTCGGTGGTCGCCGGCCAACCGGCAGTCACCTATCCGCTGGAATTGGAAACAAAAATCAGGCAGGTTCAAGTCCACTCCCAAATCGTGGATACCGCTTGGCCGGGGCAACGAACGGCCTTGAACCTGTCGAATTTAAAAAAGGATGACTTGCGGCGTGGGGACGTTATAGCCACCCCTGGATCTTTGGTTCCCTCGATGATGCTGGACGCCGTTTTCGAAATGCTGCCCAAAAGTTATTTCCAAAAACCGAGCGATCTTAAGAACGGTCGTCTGGTCAAACTCCACTTGGCCTCCAGGGAATTGACGGCCAAAATGATCCTTATCGATCAAAACCGTATATCCCCGGGTGCCAAGGCCTACGTTCAGTTCCGGCTGGTCGAATCGGCCGTGGCCCGTAAAGGCGACCGTTTTGTGGTCCGTTTGCCTTCGCCGCCCCTGACCATTGGCGGCGGCGAAATATTGGATGCCGCCCCACTTAAAAGGCGCCCCAAACCAAGCGTCGTTACCGTTTTCCAGACCAAAGAACTGGGCGGGCACATCCAGAGGGTGGAATTGGCCGTTCGTGAACGGCCGGGTCAATTTGAACCCTTTGCCGAGACCATCAAACGGGCCGATCTCGACCGGGGCTTGGCCAGAAACGAAGCCAACGCGTTGGCCAAAAGAAAGGTCTTGTATTTACTGGCCGCCGACGTCTATATCCATGCACAGGAAAAGGAAGCCCTGACCGGCAAGCTCCAAAGCTTTCTAACGGACTACCACCGGTCCAATCCTTTCAGCCCGGGGGCCAACTTAGAGGAGGTCAGGCTCAAGTTCCTGGCCAACGCCTCGCCAACGGCGGCTGAGGCCTTCATAAACCTTTTGGTTCAAGAAAAAAAAGTTGTCCGGGAAGGCGCCTTTCTGAGGCTAAGCACCTTTGAGCCCAAAGTCGACGAGTCCGCCAACAAACACGCCGACCTCCTGGAAAACGCCTATCTTTCCTATGGCTTCAGCCCATTGGCCACTAGCGCCGTCTGCCCAGAGACGGATCCCGATCTCGTCCGGCGGCGGAAGGCGGCTTTTTTGTCCTTAGTCCGAAGTGGCCGATTAGTTAAATTGGATGATCTGTACCACATACATAAAGATCATTTAGATAAGGCTTTCTCCATTTTTACCACTCTGTCCGCCGAAGGACCGGTTCAAATCGGCCAGTTTCGGGACGCCCTGAATACTTCCAGGAAAGTGGCCCTAGCCTTACTCAATAGTTTTGACCGGAGCGGCCGGACGATTAAATCCGGAGACGGTCGGTTGCCCCGAGGCTAAACGGTCCGTCTTGGCGAGGAAATGGTAATTTATGATTGATCGCGATGGACGACTCCCGATAGATACCAGATATATGGCCTACTTTAGATTTTTGCCATGGATAAAGTCATGAGTGACGATGAGCCAGTCCAAGGCGCCAACTGGTTTTCCAAATGCGCCTCCGGTGGTTGCGGTTCCAAGATCGGCCTGGGGGATCTGGCCGCAATTTTATCCAAGCTGCCTAAGACCCACGATCCCAAACTTTTGGTTGGATATGACGGGGCCGACGACGCCGCCGTTTACCAACTGAACCCCGAAGAAGGCCTTATTTTCACCTCGGATTT
>JAIRNQ010000101.1 GCA_031257955.1 Deltaproteobacteria bacterium
TCATGAACGAAACCCGCGACGTCTCCGGCGTCAAAGTGTTCTTTTAATTTCCTTGAGGCGTCGTCAGCATTGCGTTCCGAACGGAAAACAATGTCCATAAACAATTTCGACATGGACGAACGGACCTCAAAGTTGGGATAGTCCAAAAAGTAGGAAGACTCGAAATCGGGATCTTTGCGCAGGGTGAGATAGCCGGCTTGGTAAAGAAACCCCTCTGGCGAGGTATTGTCGATTTCCCCTGGCTCGTTGACGAAATCTCGGGTGACTTGAAGACCGCTGAACAGTTCTACCATAAGGTTTTTGTCCTTCATCATCTCCCTTATGAGTGTTTTGGAACCTGATTTCATCCAATAGTTATCAAATTCCATGTCTTTAAAAAAATTAAGCATGGATTGGGGGTTGTAGAGCCGCATTTTGCCATCAAAGGAAAAGCCGTTATAATATTCTTGAATCTTCGCAAGCAACTCAGGCTCGCTCAGTTGGAATTTTTCCGCTGTTTGTCTGATGAACGGCCTAAAGTTATTTTCAAGTTCCTCTTGGGTGAACCCAACGAAGGAAGCTAACCCAGGCAGAAGGGAAATGTCTTTCAAATTGTTTAAGGCTGAAAAAACGCCCATCCGGGAAAATTTAGTAACCCCAGTGATGAAGACGAAATCAAGATCTTCATCCAAATCTTTAATTTTGCTATAAAAATTTGACACGACTGTGCGAGTGTCTTCCAGTAAGCCCCCAATCTTTGATAAGCCAGGATCCTGGATTACCTTTATGACCGGGGCGTCATACTCGTCAATCAATAGGACAACATTATTATTCTTATTAGCCTTTTTGACATCCCTAATAAGGTTCCAAAACGTGTCAGCCGCGTCCACCCCACGCGGCGTGACCTCATGACGATCGGCGATTTTGGTCAGCGCAAAAATGATATTTTTTTCCAGGATATCCGCGCTTTTGCTTCCGCTTGGAGCGCTCATTGTAAGACGGATGACCGGCCTTGGGACAAAGTCGGGTGAGTTCATGATTTCCTCGGCGGCCAACCCTTTGAATAAGTCTTTGTCTCCCGAGAAGAAAGAGTCCATGGTGGATATGGCCAGGGACTTGCCAAAACGCCTGGGCCTGGCGAAGAATAATACGTCGCCATATTCCTTAAGCAAAGGTATATACTTGGTCTTATCCACGTATTTTCGCCCTTTGACTCTAATTTTTTTAAATTCGCTTGTGCCTAGCGGCAGTAAAGGCAGTTTCCCGTCCATGACAACCTCCCCGAAAGCGGCGAAAAAGCGCGCGACTCCCAGTTGGACATTATAAATCTTTTCAATTATAACAGGTTTTCGTAAGGATTAAACACTTTTTCCTCAACGTCTCAACGTCTCAACGTCAGAAAATTTAAATTTGATGATAACCGTATACGGCTTATGCTTCTCTGAATATCGACCATCCAAAAACAGCTGCGCTAGAGCAATTATGGCAGGCTGAGTTTAGCGCCGATGGAGAAATGGCTAAAAATGTTGTGGCGCCCATGTAAAATGACGTGTGTTAACCCAAGTTAAAATTTCGGGGACCAGAGATCAAAGCCACCCGTTGAGATCCCCCCTCCAAGCCCACTTGGGGGGGTACCCCCAGCGGTCTTGACACGGAAATTGCAAAGACTTTTTTTTTGCCTGCGCGTTTATCCGCTAGACTAAAGTCTACCGGTTTTCCGCGCTAAGAGTTATACATGAAATCCAATCTCGTTTGCATTAATTGTGCCATTCTGAGCAATTGGTGCCACATTTGTGCCCTGGCTTATCTGAAGGCTTTCAAGAAAAAATACGTACTATAATATATTGGTTTTATTGCAAAAATCTTACATTTAAAATTACTGCCGCTCTGGGCCCGCGCTTGACTAAAGGCGTAAAGTGGTTATAATCTAAAGAGGGCCACGAGCATTGAGAAAGATCCGCTCCAGAGCCGATTCGCCGAATGGCCGTTCCAGGCCGGTTTTTCTCCCTAAGGCGTCTTGGCCCGATGGTTTTGCCATTGACGCCCTATCGGGTTAACGTCCCGCCATATTAAATAATTATCGCCAAGGGAACCAAAAAAGTCACCCCTGGCCGCCCGGGATTTGGTCTCGGGCTATGGCCGGTTTTTTGCCGTTTTGGCCTGGGCTAGAATTGCCTTGCCCTCCGGCCCGAACGGACGCTTGCGACAAAAGGTTTTTCGGCCTTTTGTCGAACAACCATCCTTAGAAGGTGCCACGGCGAAAGTCGGTCGGCCCCCTGGGCCTACCGCTTCCGCCAATATAAAATGATCAGGAAAATATCAACCAAAGCGCTTGAAGTTGGCATGTTTGTCTCGGACGTGGGGCGTACTTGGCTCAACCATCCCTGGAAGACCAAAAGTCGCCTTTTGACCGACCGAAGCGAAATAGACGAACTCATCGAGTTTGGTATTGAGGAAGTCTACATCGACACGGGAAAATCGGTTAAAACGTCCCAGGCGGCACCAAAACCCAAGCCCGCCTTAAACGACATAAAACACCCCATAAATCGCCCACAACCTAAGAAACCCGCCCCGGAACCCACCGTTTCAATGGAATTGGAGTTTCCTAAAGCGGAAAAGGCTTATTCCAAGGCCCTGGACACTTCCAAGGCCCTGGTAGCCGCTTGTCGTATGAACAAGCGCATTGAGCTTAACGAAGTGCAGGACGATGTCAACGAATTGGTGGAGAGCGTCACCAGAAACAGGGACGCCTTGACCGCCCTGATAAAGCTGCGGCATTTCGACGACTATACTTACACCCACTCGCTAAACGTCTCCGTGCTTTCCATTTCGGCCGGCAAAACTTTGGGCCTGACCAACGACGAGTTGAAGATCCTGGGCCTGGGAACCATGTTCCACGATTTGGGCAAGCTGCGCATTCCTGACAATATCCTTAACAAACCAGGCAAGCTCACCGACGAGGAATTTGCCATAATGCGCAACCACGCCGCCCTATCGGCGGACATACTGACCGAACAAAATCTAAACGTGAGCGATCAGGTCATAAAAGTGGCCAGATCCCACCATGAGCGCATCGACGGCAGCGGCTACCCCGACCAACTGCGGGGCGAGCAAATACCAAACCTTGCGACCATCTGCGGCCTCTCGGACGTCTATGACGCCCTAACCTCGGATAGGGTCTACCACAAGGGCATGGTGCCCCATGACGCCCTAAAATTTATCTACAGCTTACGGGGTACCCACTTTCAGCCCGACTGGGTCGACCGTTTCGTCCAAAGCGTTGGCATTTACCCCCCGGGTTCGGTGGTTGAGCTAAACACTGGGCACAGAGCCGTTGTCATGGAGGTGAATAACCGTTCCCTCTTGACCCCTTTGATCAAAATCGTGGCCGATCCCCACGGGCAGCTCTATCAACGCATTAAACAGGTCGACTTAAGCAAACCCGCCGAAAACCAAGGCTGGTCCATTACCCGGGTCATCCCACCCTCCGAGGCCGGGTTCGAACCCTCGGACTACTTCAGCTTCCAAGCCGAATAGAAACACCCACCGAGGCGCCGCGAGAGTGGCGCCTCATTTTTTCACTCCCCCAGCCGAACCGGAGAGTTCCCGTGCCCGAGCCTAGCCCATTGGGCCCAGAAGAGGCGGCCAAGAGACTGGCCGCCGTCCGCCAACGGATAGAACTGGCCGCTTCCAAGGCTGGCCGGGACCCAAATTCCGTGACCCTCTTGGCCGTCAGCAAAACCTTCCCGGCCGAGGCGGTTAAGGTCTTTGGCCAAGCCGGTCAGAAAGCCTTCGGGGAGAGCTATATCCAAGAGGCCCGGGAAAAGATACCCCTCTTGGGCCCCGGCTATGAATGGCACTATATAGGCCACCTCCAGACCAACAAAGCCAAATACGCCGCCGGCCTCTTTAGCGTCCTACACTCGCTCGATAACCTGGAACTGGCAGCCGAACTGGACAAACGCCTAGAAAGGCTCGAGCGGACCCTCTCCGTTTACGTCCAGGTCAACGTCTCCGGCGAGGACACCAAAAGCGGTCTGACCCCGGCCGATCTGCCCCCCTTTCTCGATTCGCTGGCCAATTTTAAGCGCCTGGTGCCCTTGGGCCTCATGACCATGCCGCCCTATGACCCCGACCCCGAGGTCTCGCGGCCCCACTTCGCCGCCCTCCGCCAACTTCGCGACCGAGCCGCCCCCCATCTGCCTAGCCTGAGCATGGGCATGAGCGACGACTTCGAGGTGGCCATCGACGAAGGCGCCACCGCGGTCCGGGTGGGCACGGCCCTCTTCGGCCGCCGCTAGCCCCGCCGCCCATGTCCCAAGCCCTCCACAACCAGGCCCCCAAGCCCAACTGCCATAACTGTCGGCACTATTTTGTCACCTGGGAGCCCCAAACGCCCCACGGCTGCCGGGCTCTGGGCTTCAAAAGCCTTTACCTGCCCCACGTCCAGGTCCACCGCACCTCCGGCCAGCCCTGCCAACTCTACTCCCCCAAAAAATCCCGCCCCTGACGGGCGCGCTTTTTTGGGCCAAAGCTTCCTTTAGACCTATTGGCTTCAGACGCCATTTTTGTCCCAAAGCTTCCATCCGACCTAATGGCTTCAATTGATTAAAAGATTTTTTGCCCCGAATGCATGTCCCAAAATTTAGGCACAAAAAAACCCCTTGGGGATTAAGGGGCGATTTTTGCGCAAGTCGCTGCCAATGCGTTACTAAATGTTTAAAATCGTTGGGGACAATGTTCGACTATTGCCCAAAATTTGGAGATCTACAATTTAGGGGTCACTTTCGTAGGCCTTTAGAGTTAACGACAGACCTTGTTTTTCCGTTTGTAGGTCTTATCATCTTTCGCGGAGGCGGGAAGAGCAAGATCTCTCAATGGAGCTAACAGATTCCGTAAAAAACTTGTTGTTGCCATTATCCGAGCGCCCCGAGTGGCGAACAAGAATCGACCTGACATGTCCTGACCAGACGGTCTTCAAGTCGCTATGGAGACAGTCTGGAGAAAAAGCTATCGTTTTACTATTTATGAAGCGAACGGTGATGGTTTGTCCTTTCGTTTGGTGGGCGAGCGCATTTTATTGGCTGGTCAAGCTAATATAGTGAATTTTCAATTTTTTTTCGTGCCCAGGCAGGAAGTTTGTCCGCTAGCGTTCGCTCTCTTAGTGGGGTGTTTCGTAGGAAAGAAAATAAATTTGCCGCTCAGAAAGTTCACGCCCGTTTCATATGCGAGTTGTAGAAACTAACTTCCGCTGATCGCTTTCAGAAACAATATTAATAAGTTCTTGAATGCTTGGGGCAACAGCATTGAGATTCATCGACGTCAATGTCTCTCTAAATGAAAATGGTTGAGTTTCGGCGAGTCTCTTGGACTCTTCAAGAAGTTCTTCAATCGTTGAAAACATGGCTTTTTCTTCCGTTAAACTATTTGCTTGCCGGTTTGCGCTTCGATTTGCTGCCGCAAACCAAGTTGGCGCGGTCGCCGTGCCGCAAGATGTAAGAAATAAGTTAAAAGAAAGAAGAAAAGCGTTTGAGTTATTATGAAGATAAACAGCTGAAATTACTGGCGGGGACGACGGGATTTGAACCCGCGATCTTCTGCGTGACAGGCAGACGTGTTAAACCGCTTCACTACGTCCCCGCGCCTTTCCCTGGCCCAGGCGGCCGCTTTGGGTCGCCGACCATTGAATTTCTAACTTTAGCAAAATAATAAAATTTGTCAATGGATTTTTTGCTTGCCTGTTCGCCTTAGTCGGCCTACCGACTGAAGGCGACCGAAAGGGACCTCGGCCAACCCGGCCGGATTGGCCTAGTTTGGCCCTGGTGGGTTCCCCGGGAAAGCGCCGGGTCAGTAACTTGGGCCAATTGGCCCACCAAAAGAGCCCAAGAGTGCCAATCCCTGGCAAAATTATCCCCGCGGTTGTAATATGTATGGGTAAAAGGCCTTAGGTCCACAGAGGAGCCAGCCCCATGCCCAAGATAAAGCGAACTCCGAGCCAGAGAAAAGCTTCCCGGCCAACGGCCGGCCAAACCGAGTTCCCAAGCCAAACCTTCTCCACCGTCGGTGCCGACGAACCGGCTTACCCAGGACTGGACGGTCCCTTCGCCGCCCTGGCCGGGCTGCGGGCCAAGCTGAGGGACGAGGAAAGGAGCCGGGAGCTTCGGGCCCAAGAGAAGGCCCGGCTGGACAAGAAGGCCAAGAAAGCCCAGCTGGCCGCCCAAATCAAGCGACCAATCGGTGCCTCTCCCGTTGGTGCCTCTCCCGTTGGCGCCTCTCCCGTCGGCGAAAGAACCGGCCCGGTCGGTTCCCGGGCGGCGACCGAGTTGGACGAGAAAGACGACATGGCCTATTTCCTGGAGGCCATGGAGGGCGTGGTCCCCATAGCCGACAAAAACCTCTCCGTTCCCAAGCCCCTACCCCCCGAGCGTTGGCGGCTGCCTTCGATAGAGGCCGAGGAAAGGGCCGTGGTGAAAGATCTGACCGATCTGGTCAGCGGCAAGTCCGAGTTTGATTTTTCCGCCACCGACGAGCTCATGGAGGCCCAAGCCAAAGGCCTTTCCCCAGAAATCATGCGCCGCCTCAAGCGGGGCTTAATCCCCTTTCAGGATCACCTTGACGTGCACGGCTTTTCGCTGCCCGAGGCCACCGAAGCCATCAACGCCTTCATCGTCAGAAGCGTCGGCTTGGGCCGAAAGTGCCTACTGTTGATCCACGGCCGCGGCCACCGCTCTCCCGACGGCATTCCCATCATCAAAGGCAACCTGGAACAACTGCTCCTCAGGGGCCCGATCAAAAAACACATCTTGGCCTTCACCACGGCCAGGCCCATCGACGGCGGTTCCGGGGCCAGCTACATCCTTCTGCGAGGCTAACCGCGCCGACGCCACCGGCGCCGCGGCTGGCCTTGCCGTTTCATTTCCCCCATGGCCGACCGGTCCATGGGCGGGGGCTGGGGGTCGCCCATGGCTGAACGGGGCGAAAAATCCGAATGGATAGTGGTGATAGTAATGTTTTTAAACTTCGCTTTGGTCCTGGCCGGCTACGTCTTTCTTAGCTACGTGCTGAGGTTGCCGCTGGGTAAGGCCGCCAAGATCGGGCTATTGGCCTTGGCCTTCCTTTCCGCCGGCCGGCTCATGATCATGCGCCAAATATACGGCGGTTTGGGGGGTATCGAGGCCGCCCGGTGGCTACTGTTGGTTACCGCCTTCGCCCAGGGCCTAATCGTCATGCTTTTTCTGCTCTCCTTATTCCGGGACGCGGGTTGGCTTCTATCCTTCGCGACCGGCAAGGCCATCGGAAAAAGCCTGAGGGTCTGGCTTAACGGCACCACGGCTTCGCTTATCATCCTAGCTTTGGCCGTTGTCCTTAACACTATTGGGCTGATTGGGGCGGCCAAGATCCCGGAGGTTAAGAGATCCGAGGTGGTCATTAACGATTGGCCCCAGGCCTTGGACGGGCTCAGGGTGGCCGTTTTGGCTGACATGCACATAAGCCGTTTCTTTGATCGGGACTGGGTTACAGGGGTAGTCGACCGAACCATGGCCGAAAAGCCAGACATGATACTCATTCCCGGGGACATGGTCGACGGAACCGTTGAGTTAAGGGCCCCGGACGTGGAACCGCTGGCCGATCTCCAAGCTCCTTACGGAGTTTGGGCCTGCGTTGGCAACCACGAGTACATTTCCCAGCTGAAGCCTTGGCTTCCGGCCTTCAGCGATCTGGGCATTCACATCCTCTACAACGCCCATCAAGTGGTATTGCCTCGGGGGGTCCCCATAATCGTGGCCGGGCTGGCCGATCCCACCGGCATGAACCCCCGCTACGGCTTTCCTGGCCCGGATCTGGCCAAGGCCCTGGAAGGGGCCCCGGAGGGCTTGCCGGTGGTACTGTTGGATCACCGCCCGGGAGGGGCCCATAACAACGTGAAAGACCCCAGGGTCAAGTTCCAGCTCTCCGGACACACCCACGGGGGAATGATGCCCCTTCTGTCGCTTATGGTTAAAAGGGTCAACGGCGGCTTCCTAAAGGGTTTCTATGACGTCGGGCCCCTGAAACTCTTCGTCCACCCCGGGGTGGGCCTCTGGGCGGGCTTTCCCATCCGGATCCTTAACCCCTCCGAGATCACCTTGCTGACCATCAAGTCACCCGATCTCACCGCCGAGGGCGGCGATATCGGCTGACGGACCGGGGCTACGCTTAAGGCGCCCCCAGGCCAAGCCTGAGGCCTAGTCTGGGGCGCCCTTCCATCGACCTTTTCCCGCGGGGTAACCAACCATGCTGACCAGATACAAATTCTCCGACCGGGATCCGGGCTTCTCCGTCTGCCAGGACGACGAGAAGGCCGATTGGATTAACCTGGAAGACCCTTGCCGGGAGGAACTTGAGGAAATACGAGACGAACTGGGCATCCCGCCCCTTTTCCTGACCGATCCCCTGGATCCCAAGGAACGGCCTAGGCTGGACCAGGAAGATGACTGCGATCTCATGATTATCAGCATCCCCTACCTAAACGATAAAGAAAATGACATAGAGTTCGACGTTACCCCCTTGGGCTTTATATTGCGCGGGGACATTTTAATTACCGTCTGCGCCGAAGTGGGAATAATAGGCGATCTCTTAAGCCGGGGACACAAAAAACCCAAGCCCATTAACTCCCGAAAGACGATTATTAAAATTCTGATTGAAAGCTCAGTTGATTATATCAACCACCTTGAGCTTATGGAGCGCCTGACAGACTCGCTGGAATTGTCCCTCTCCAAGTCCCAACAGAACAAGGAGATCATGACCCTCTTAACCATCGAGAAGGCCCTGGTCTTCTACACCGTGGCCCTCAAATCCAATCGGGCCATCATCAGCAAAGTCATGGACGCCAGGATTCTTTTCCCTACCCCCGACGATCTGGATCTACTGGACCACGCCCTGATCGAAAACCAGCAGGCCATCTACATGGCCGATATTTTTGGCCAGATTATTGGGAGCGTGGGCGACGCCTTTGGGAACATCATTAGCAACAACCTTAACAAGGTCATGAAGTTCCTGACCGGGGTAACCATAATCCTGATGCTGCCCACCTTGGTCGTCGGCGCCTACGGCATGAACGTGGGACTTCCCCTGGCCTACCACAGCAAAGCCTTCTGGATCATAACCTTACTCTGCGCGGTCCTCTCAGGCGTGGTCTGGCTCTACTTTCTCCGCAAGCGCTGGATCTAATTTCCCTGCCGCCAACGGCAACCGGGGCCTTCCCGGACCCGGATCCTTCGGGCCCCAACTAAAACGGGCCCCCGGAAGAATCCCCGGGGGCCCGTTTTTTGGTCCGCTTTATAAGCCTATCAGAGCCGGTCGGCCAGTTCCCTGAGCCCCCGGGTCAGCGGGCTATCTGGCGCCGCCTCGCATAGGGGACGCCCGATTTCGTCGGCCCTTTGGACCGCCCGAGGGTCCATGGGCAGCCAGCCCAGAAAATCCGTGCCCCAGCGGGCGGCCAGTTCTTTGGTCCCCTCCCGGCCGTAAAGAGGCGTCTCTTTTCCGCACTCCGGGCAGATAAGGCTGGAAAAGTTATCGATTAGGCCAAACACTTCGGTCCCTGTGGTTTTCAGGCAGTCGAGCGCCTTGGCCACGTCCGAGAGGGCCATGGGGTGGCCGGTGGAAACTACCAGCGCCCGCAGATCCGGGACGTTTTTGATCACGGTGAGCGATTCGTCGCCCGTCCCCGGCGGGGAGTCGATAAAAAAATAGTCCAGCTCCGGCCAGGCCGTCTCCCCCACGAACTGGATGATGGCCCGCATTTTTCTGGGGCCCCGCCACATGACCGCCTCTTCCCCGCGCCCCAGAAGGTTTTGGACCGACAGAACCCAGAGGTTTTCTCTGGCCTTCATCGGAACCAGATGGCCCCGGTCGTCGGCGGTAATTTTAACCCCTTCCAGGTAAAGGGCCTTGGCCAAATCTGGTCCGTGCAGGTCGATGTCCAAGAGCCCCACCCTAAACCCGGCCTGGGCCTTAAGCCAGGCCAAGTTGGCGGCCAGGGTCGTCTTGCCCACCCCGCCTTTACCGGAAAGGACCAGGTATTTCTTGCCCATCCGCCCCAAGGTAGCGGCCATTTCTTTCTGGCGTAGGCGTTGATCCAAGGTGCCTAAAGTAGTGGTCACAAAACTCCCCAAAACGCCTCCCCCGCCCAGGGGTGGAGTCAGGCTGAGGCCCATAAAATCTGGGCCCATAGATTCTGGGCCCATGGCCCCCCGGGGTTAACGCGGCTCCGTAAGGTTGTTGATTATCTGGTCGTTTTGGCGCAACCGTTCGACCAAAATCTGGTTTTGGGCCTCGAGTACGGCGTTCCGGCTCCGAAGATCGGTTATGGCCTCGTTTAGGGCCCGTTTTTCGTCGTTTAGGTAGTCGATTTGCTCATTCAGGCTGTCGATCTGGTCCTGCAAGGTCTCTTGGGCCGTCACGTCGTCCACCTCGGAATCCACCACCACTATGGCCGAGGAATCTTCCAGGCCCTCCTGGCCTGGCCTAGAGGCGGTGGCCCCGACTTCCAGGCTCTTGGGCATAATGGGCCCCACTTCGGCGACATCCTCGTAACCCTCCAAACCAATCGCCCCGGACGGCGGCTCGGCCTCGCCCCCCGCCTCTCCCGCCTCGGCGGTTGGGCTCTCCGGATAAGCTTCGGCTTGGACTTCCCTGACCGCCGGATCGCTTCCGCTGGGCTCGGAGACCGAGGCCAAACTCACCCCTCCGTCGCTGGGACTGTCCTCAGAACCTGTTGCCACGGCCGGATCAGTTGCCGGCTCAGCCGCCGACTCGCCGGCCACCGGCTCAGAAGCTGGGTCGGACGCGGGTTCCACGGCTGACTCGGGCGCGGGTTCCGTCGCTGGCTCGGGAGTCGCTCCCTCAGTGGTCGCTCCCTCAGTGGTCGCTCCTTCAGTTGAGGCCACAACGGTCGTCTCCTCCGGGGTCGCGGCGGGCGCTTCCTCGGTAGCCGTAGCCGCCTCAGGCACCGTGTCAGGCGCGGGCTCGGTGGCCGCCTCGGCCGCCGTCTCAGGCGCCGGCCCTGTTGGTTCAGCGGCCGGCTTGGGCGCCGGTTTGGCTATGGGGCGGGAGATCCTCTCGGCGGCGGCCACTTTGGCCGCCTGGGTTTCCTGGTATTGGGCGGCCGCCGGCCAGAGGTCCCTGACCGCCTTAACCGTGTCCGGGTATTCCTCGGTGATGGGCGCCAAGCTAAAGAAACTATAGATAAGCACCACGAATCCGGCCAGAGACAACCACAGGGCACCCAAGTGGTATCTTTCGGGTTCGGTTTTACGGTAGCTAAGTTGATCCTTCAAAAGAAAGATGGCAGCCAGAGGCGGAATCAGGAAGGCCATAAAAGTCATGGGCCAGAAAAACCAAGGCATCATGGAGGTCAGAAAAACCGGACTTTCGTTTAAGTATTTAAGGCTAAAATCGCTTATGGGTATGGCCTGGGCGAACAATCCGTCTACCGCGGCGAATATCGGTCCCAGTAATGGGTACAGCAACAGGGCCGGCAGAACCAAAGCCACCTTGTTTTTTCTCAGATCCTTGTTTCTGACGATGGCCGTCACCAACCAAACCCAGACGATCGTCAATATGATTAGCCAAACGAAAGCCATCGGGAGCCCGGGCAAGAGATAGGCATTCGGGTCGTAGAGGGAACAGACGGCCAGGCCCAAGGCCGCCCCTAGGCCGGCCAGGCCAGCCCGGGTGCGCACGTGAAAGATCCTCACGGTGGGGACGGTCAAAAGCACTACGGCCAGGGCGATTAGGGCCGCCTCCCAGCGATAGGGCTCGGAGGATATGAAAGAACACACCGCCCAGGCCACCAAACCCACCAGCGACAGCAGATGGACGAAAAACCAGCGGTAACCCCTGGGGGCCGAAGAGACGACCGGGGCCGGCTTGGTTTTCTTGACCTTCTCCTTGGGCGCGCTTAATATGGGCTCGTGGGCCGACGAATCGGCCTTGGGAGGCTCGCCTTCCCCCGCGGTCCCGAGGCCTTGCCGTTCTTCCATCTCCTCAAGGTCTTTGACCGCCTGGCTTTTTTGGGTCACTGGTTCCCCGGCCGGGGCGGGTTCCAGATCCGGGGCGTCCAAACTGAAATCCTGGCTCAATTGGCTGTCGAAATCGAGCTTGATGTCATCGGGAAGATTGTTTTTGTCATTATCGTCGATATTCATGGTGAGCCCTAGCCGATATTCTGACTGAAGTCAGAGTTATGTTAGATCTATAATAGATCTATACTTGTAGGCAAAAAAATCGCTGAAACGCTAAATATAGAACAAATAAAGATAAAATTTTACCCAAAAGAATTTATTGGATTATTTTATGAAAGAAACAATTTTTCATTTAATAATTGATTTTTAAGATATAATAGATATAAGTATCAGTATCATAAATAATATAAACTGATTTTTAAGTTTAAAGATTTTTATATTCTTAATAAAGTCACTCGCAAGCTTATGTTCCATGAGGTTACATAGGTTTATGACCATTATTATAAGGTTTATGGCTGATACATTCGCTGCCAGAAATAAGTTTTGTCGCGAGCGTCCTTTTATTGTTCATCCTATGATATCATAGATTATCATAACCGGCAATAGTTGGAAGCCGGGGCCAAGGAAAAAATCCGCCCCTCGGTCGTTCCAACCGTCGGCCCCGATCGACCTCCGGCCCCCGATCGACCATTGGCCCCCGACCGGACCATTAACCTGGCCGCCGGCCATTTCACCTTCCCGTTTCCCTAATCATCGCCCCAAAGGATTTCTTACTCTTATGAGCGATAAACAAAATACTATAATCAGGCTGTCCAGGGCCTACCGCCATTTAGAGAGATTGACTGAGGTGATTAGGATTATGGTCAAGTTCGGCTTCGGCGATCTCTTCGACCGCCTCGGCTTAGGCGACATCCTGATCCGGGCCAAGCGTTTGGTGGGCTTGGCCGCGCCGGATAGCCGCCCGACCAGGCCGCTTCGGCTCAGGCAGGCCCTGGAGGAAATGGGCCCCGTTTTCATTAAACTTGGGCAGTATCTCTCCACCCGCCAAGACATACTTCCGACCGAATACCTTGAGGAGTTCTCCCACCTCCAAGACTCCGTGCCGCCCATCCCGGCCGAAGAGGTCCGGCGCATCATCGACGAAGAACTGGACGCCAACGCCATATCCGAGGTCTCGCCCGTGCCCCTGGCCGCCGCCTCCATCGGTCAGGTCCACTCGGCCATATTGGCCGACGGCCAGGAGGTGGTTGTTAAGATCCGCCGGCCCGGGCTTAACAAAATCGTCAAGACCGATTTGGAGATCCTCACCGAGCTGGCCAACCAGGTAGAAAAGTACCTCCCGTTTTTGGATTTCATCCACCCCAATGACGTGGCCGCCGAGTTTAAAAGGAGCCTGAATTCCGAACTGAACTATCGCCTCGAGGCCCTGAGCATTGAGCGTTTCGGGCTTTACTACCGAAACAACCCCGAGGTTAAGATCCCCGCCCTCCATAAGAGGCTTTGCACCGACAACGTTATCGTCATGGAAAAGATCGGGGGCCGCAAGATTGACGATCTGGCCGGCCTTCGGGAGGACGGCATAGATCCCCGGACGGTGGCCCGCCTGGCCGCCAAGGTGGCCATAGACCAAATAGTCAACTTTGGCTTCTTCCACGCCGACCCCCACCCGGGCAATCTCTTAATCATGCCCGGCCCGGTTATAGGTTTTTTGGACTTTGGCCTTATAGGCAACGTGGATCGTAAGATTCGGGACCGGCTCCTGGGCTTGGCCTTGGGGGTGGTCAGCCGCAACGAGGCCAGGGTGGTCCGATTTATCCTGCGGCTGACCAAGCCCATCGACCCCCCTAATCGGGAAGCCCTTGAGCTGGAGGTGGGGGCCTTTCTGGAGACCCACCTCTCGGGCACCCTCAAAGACATCAAGATCGGGGCCCTTCTCAAAGACATCCTCGAACTCTTAAACGACAATGACCTAAAAACCCCAAACAATCTTTTACTGTTGGTTAAATCCTTGACCCAGTTCGAGAGCCTGGGCCTAAAACTGGATCCCGATTTTCAAATAGTCGAAGAGGCCAAGCCCATAATCTCCAAGCTCTACCGCCAGCGCTTCTCCCCGGCCCACTGGATAAAGCTCCTAAACCGACAGGGCCTTGAGGCCCTCATGACCCTGGAGAGCCTACCCGATGAGCTCTCGCCCCTTTACGATACCGTCAAAAGCGGCCGCATCCCGGCGGATCTGACCATCAAGGGCCTGGACCGCATGAATAGGCTCCTAAACCAAGCCAGCTACCGGCTGACCTTCGCCATCGTCCTGGCCTCCCTGGTCATCGGCTCTTCCTTGGTCATTCACTCCAAGCTTCCCCCTCTCTGGCACGGCCTTCCCATCATCGGCCTAATCGGTTTCCTGGGTGCCGGTATCGTCGGCTTCTGGCTGGTCGTGGATTTCTTGCGCAAGTACAAGGAGCTCTAACCCGCCCCTTTCAACGCCGGGTTTCCTGGTGCCCCTGTCGCCCCTCCCAACCCCGGTGCCTCTGGCATCCCTTCCGGTCCCGGCGCCCCTGACGTCCCTTCCAGCCCCATCGGAGACCCGCCAATTCGCCAAGCTAATATATAGGCGAAATCCACCCGCCCGTTTCGGCCAAGCCCTATCCCCGCTCCACCCTTCCCCGGCCGTTCCCATACAGACCCCTCCCCGGCCGTTCTCACCGGCGGCACCCCGGCCGTCACCTCCCCGGCCGGCCCCTTCGGGGCCCCCCTTGGCGTCTATCCCGGGACCATTATTTTAAGCCCTACCGTCGATTTTACCAGACGATTGATTCCTTACTCGACCCTTAATTATAAGATTAAGTCTAATAGCCGTTATACTTCTGAAACATAATTAATCATTATTTTTGCGTTTATAAGATAATTTTGTCCAGGTTGAATTGTCAATATTTCTAGTGTAAACTTGCCCTACGTGGAATCGGACGCCATGGCCGGAATAATTCTTTCGCGCCCCCGCAAGGGTGCCAATTATCGTTTTGGCCAAGTCGTTTCCGGTTCCCCCGGGCGGCCCGGGCCTTATGCCAAAGGCTTCCCGGTCCGGCTGATTCCAAACGGGACTGCCCTTTTGGAAAGAAGCTCCAACAACTCCCCCTTTTTTGAGGGAACGATAATTTTAATCGAAAGAAACCATGGAGGTTTACCATGTCCGCAACCGATCCGAAGGTTATCGCCGATCTGAAGGCCGCCTTCGCGGGTGAGTCGCAAGCCAACCGTAAGTACTTGGCTTTCGCGGCCAAAGCCGAGCAAGAGAACCTGCCTTACGCGGCCAAGATCTTCAGGGCCGCCGCCCATGCCGAGACCATACACGCCCACAGCCATCTGAGGCTCCTGGACGGCATCAAGGGCACGGCCGACAATCTTCAGGAGGCCATCGGCGGTGAGACCTACGAGTTCACCCAGATGTACCCCGAGATGCTCAAGAACGCCCAAGCCGCCGGCGACAAGGCCACCGAGCGCGGCTTGCACTTGGCCAACGAGGCCGAGAAGGTCCACGCCGAATTCTTCAAGAAAGCCGCCGCCAACCCCGGCCAAGCCGCTCCCAAGATCTTCGTCTGTAAGGTCTGCGGCCACGTGGCCGAGGGCCAAGCCCCAGACGTTTGCCCCATCTGCGGCAGCAAGCACTCGGCCTACGAGGAGATCGCCTAACCGCCCACCTTCTAACCCGGCCCAGCCGTTCGGGCGGCTTCCCGCCGCCCGTCCCGGACCGGCAACCAAACTAGCCCCGGCCTCCCACGGTCCGGGGCTTTTTTCCGCCTAGTACCCGGGCCAAGCCTCCCTTCATATATAAGGATACTTTGCCGATGGCAAAACCACCGGCCAACCCAACACGGCCGCCCTTACCCGTTCCACTTACCAAACCAGTCCCGGGCTTTCTTTTGCCAGTCCGGCCCCAGTGCCCACCTCCCAAGTCGCGCCCATCGATGGCCTATGCAATCCAATGGAAAAGCCCAAGCTCGTTTGCCCGCCTCAGTTAACCCTAATTTGTCCTCAATAGCCAAAAGCCGCTTAATGCCTCACTCTGTTGAGTAAGATATCGGCCAGCCGACCACCCGTCCCTCTAAGGGCCCAAACTAGGGCGCTCCTGGGACTGCCCGCCGAAATCGGCCAGCCGCCCACCCGTCCCTCTCCGGGCCCAAATTAAAGCGGTTCTGGGACTGCCCGCCGAAATTGAGGGTACGTTTGGGGGGACGCACGAGGGTTCGCGAATGGCATAAGGCTCTCTATCGCAGAAGATTTTAGGCCTTTGGAGCGTTTTATCAAGGGTCCGGAATCAAAGGCTCAACTAAGGGACGGGAGGCCCTAGGGGTCTGCGCAAGCCCTTGCTCCCATAGGCTAAGCCAAATGCGGGTCTGGGCTGAGGCTGGGTAGCGCTCTCGTGGGCCTGGACGGCCGGGCGCCGGTCGTTAGTTAAACTGGAGATGGGGCCTTGGTTAGGCCAGGCCCGCCGGTCGGCTAGGGGGGCCGCAGCCGGCTGGGAGCGGCTGTGGGGCCTCTGGGGCGATGGAGAGGGCCGAGAGGTGGGTTAGTAGCCTTGATAACCATTGGTTCCGTCTGGGGCCATCTGGGACCGATTATGGGCCATCCTGGAAGGTACCCGCTTTCGGCCTGGGTTGAGGCTCGAAGCTAACCGGGGTTAGTTGGGATTATTGGCCAAACGGCTGAGTGTCTTTGGGGGATGGGAGAAATCGGGGCGAGAAACTAACTATTGATCGCGCAATTTTCGTGAGGTTCTTGGCAAGCCTTGTGTAACGCGGGTTTTGGCTGAACTAACTAACGGAAGTTAGCGCGTTTTTTAAAGTCGGGGCTCAGAATCGGTATCAGACGCGGGTTTTGGCGAAACTAACTAACGGGGGTTAGCGCATTTTTTATGGGTCCTGGAAGGAAGAATTCCGGACTCGAATTGGGCTCTCATGTCTGTTAAACGAACAATTAATCGGTTTAATTTTGGGTCCGGGACAAATTTGACTGGTGCGGGTGTCAAATTTTGAAAAAAAAACATTTAAAATTTAGATAGTTATGCGGGAAAAATTTTTTTTCAAAAAAAACGTCGGCCAAGCATTTTTTCTCTTGACCTGAAATCTAAAATGGTTTATTCTTAGTTTAACGAACATTTGTTAGCGGAGATTATGCGGATAAACAAAGTTTGAAAGACAGGCGAAGTCGGATAGCCAAAAATTGAAACCAACCTCGGAGAGCCAAACCTCCCAAACAGCCCAGACGATCTTCGGTCCTTGGGCGAGAAAAAGAAATCAAAAAGAAGTTAAAGTAGCCTTTGAAGAATTTTAAATTTAAATTAGCGTCTTTATTTCAATGTACGATTGTTAGTTAGTCCCTTTTCAAATAAGTATGAGTACCCCGGCCCCCACCACCCCCAAAACGGGTTTTCGGGAATAGCCAACGGAAGTTAACCTAGCCATCCGATAAGCGCCCAGAGAGTTGAGAGGTAGAGTCGAGTCGAGAGTTGATAGACGGTAAGCCGAAGGCCCTTGGCCGAACAACGGTTACCATGATAATGAGGTACATCCAAGGCCATTGGCCGAACGACGGTTACCATTATATGTGAAATGCTCATGGGAGGGTACCATGACCGACACGGTGTACATCGACGCGGTTGAAAACTTGCCTAGAAAGTCTTTGGTAGGGTATTGTTCAATTCTGAATTCCAGGGACGT
The DNA here is from genome assembly GCA_031257955.1 of Deltaproteobacteria bacterium. Lineage (GTDB taxonomy): Bacteria > Desulfobacterota > Desulfarculia > Adiutricales > Adiutricaceae > JAIRNQ01. The sequence continues at coordinate 17,699 of JAIRNQ010000101.1, forward strand.
GACCCAGTATTACGATCTCCTGTGGTTCAAATTTCTGGAACGGCTGTCATGGACCCTTATCCCCCAGGAGCGAGACCTTTACGGCGTTTGCGCCAACCTCAATCTGCGGGGCTACTTCGAGTATTGGACGACGGTGGAAACCTTACCAGGCGACATCGTCCCAGACGACTTGATGGCCAAGCCCATGGACGCCGGCACTTATGGCAGCCGGGTTGAAAGGCCCGAAAAGCCCTTACCGGCCTTCTATAGCCGTCTGACGGAGTACTGGGAGCCTCCCTCGGACTATGTCTTAAACTGGAACCTGCCCTTTTTTGAGCTCTACAAGCCAAACTGGGCCAAACGGAACGCGGTTAAGATCTGCGTTCCCCTTTACGCCTCTATGGTCGAAAACCAGCGCCGGATGTCCGGCTGATGGATTTGCGGGGCCCAGTTATAATTAAGCGAGGGTATAACAAAGGAAAACGGTTATTCTGGGTCTCTCGGTGGCCTTGTGGCCCGAAACGCGGTGCGTGAGCGAAGGACTGCAAAATAATTTTATAAGGTACTTGATTTCACCAAAAAAAACTGTTAGATATAATACGCCCTGACGTTAAGTGGAGATTGGCGAAAGGGCGTTCGGGAAAGGCGACGGATAGACGGGTAAGGCGTAATCAAGCTCACATTGTTTCTGGACCACAAGGCCACTTATCAGTTGCCAAATGGGTCATAGGATCGAGAATTAGTCTTAATAACCTAGTCTTTTGCATTTGGAATCTGTGTTTGGACAAATAACGTTTAGATAAAGTCATATTTTGTTACTAAAACATAAATTTTTGCTCGAAATTATTAACGTAAAGCCTAAATAATTAGCGGGACGGGTTAAACCCTGATTGGGAAATAACGAAACGGATCGACGATAAGCCAGGCCTACGCATAGCGAGTTGGATTGGGGACGTAATTTTTCCGCGGCGAGTAAGACGGCCGACGAGAACCATTACCAGCGAGTGAGACGGAAAATGTGAGCCATACTTAACGGATAAGACGAAAAGCATGTTAAATAAAGACTGTGCGCAAGCTAAAAGATAGTAAGATATGACATTTTATAACGAACAGGATGTTATATGGACGGACAAATGGATGGACAATCAAAACGTAATATATTAATTTTTTAATCTATGGCAGGTATTATATGAGTTAGGGTACAGATAAGGCTTTAAATTGTTATACTGGTACATTAAGAAGCAAGTAATATGCGAATGGGAATAAAAACCAAATATTTAGACTGTAAAATAAATACGTTACACGATAATAAATGGTTAAAGCGAATATAAGTTTGGTAAAAAACTTTAGATTGATTATATTTATATACACTCATATAATAGATAAAGTTTCAATTTGGAGATATGAACTATGGTACGGTACTGATAACTAGACGGTGAATATTACGTTGCCGAAAATATAAATATTCGTTCCCGTTGAAGTGGTACTTTAACATTATTATGATATTAATCAGTAGGTTATTTTTGGTACAAACTTAGCAGCTAGCTAATATATGGTAATAATTTAGTCGCGGTGCTTGTTCTTTGGGAACCGTCAGGTTCCCGCCGGGTTCTGACGAAACGAACCCAAATAAATTATGAGCCATATTAGAGTCGCTTGACTAGGTCGATGTCCTTAATCAAGTTATACTTCGGAGAACATCCCTAAGGCTGTCCCATATCGGTCCTATGGCCCTGGCAATCATCCCTTGGTTTTCCTGGGGCGGCCGGGGCCTGGCCACCCGTCCGGGAAGCCACACCATCGAAAAGTCGGACAAAAGTTTAAGACCTCTGTCGGTATTGTTTTAGAGCCTTTGGGTAATATTTACCAAATGGTTTCCGCTTACCTGACACTTTTGTTTGCTCACAAATATATTAAAAAAATACTAGAGAATTCTTAAGTTCCCGCTAGCTGGCTTTTGGGTAAGGAAATTCCGACTTCGGATGCAACTTACTTGGTTTTTTTTTGCATGCGAGCCCGCTTGAAGGAAAGATTATAATCTTCTTAATTTATTGGTTTTGCGGTGGTTAGAAACAGTGGTTGGCCAAAAGGCTAACGGATCAAGCCCTTGTTTAAGGGCTATTGTCATCGGAAATATCCACTTTGGAGAATAGAAACCTATAACCGCCGTTTTAAACTGAGGATTAAGATGGTTTGGCGGATAGCCAACGACAGCCGCCACCAACAATGGGCCAGTAAGCGAACTGGCCGACAGGGCCAAGGCCCCGCCGCTAACAATTGATAGTGGACTTTTTTTGGGACTAGGCCGAACGAATGAATTAGGGTCCCCGCGGATCCGACTCCCAGACTAACACTTGGTGAGCCTACGGGCCGTGGGTTTCCCGCCGACTGGCCCGTCCGGGCTTTGGCTGGCTTAGGCCGCCTAGTGGGACGTGGAGACGAGCGCGAGGGTTCGGGAGGCGATTCCCGGGTTGGGACCGTAAAGGTCCGCGAGCGTGAGGGTTCGGGAGGCGATTCCCGG
>JAIRNQ010000197.1 GCA_031257955.1 Deltaproteobacteria bacterium
GCGGGAAGCCCGCGACTGCGTCGGCCGGGTGGGGGCCGACCCCAACCTGGCCCCGACCAAGACCCTGAGCCTGATCCCCGGCTTAAACCCCAAGCTGGCCAAGGACATCGTCAATGACCGCCGAAAAAACGGCCCCTTCAAAAACCGTCTGGAACTGATGGGACGGGTTGATATGGGCGAAAAAAACTTCGCCCAAGCGGCCGGATTTTTGCGGATCGCCGGCGGGGACAACCCCCTGGACCAAACGGGCCTGCGCCCTCTCCACTACGGCCTAGTCGATAAAATGGCCGCCGATCTGGGCTTAAAGCCGGCGGATTTGATAGCCGACCCAGACCTAAGGCACAAACTATCGATCGAGGCCTACGCCGGCCAGGGGATAGACCCCGCGACCGTAGCCGACATAATTCGCGAACTGGAACGGCCGAGCGGCGACCCCCGGGAGACCTTAGACGTAAAGACCCTGGCTAAAGAGTTCGATAGCTTCGGCCTTCTGAAACCGAACGATCCCGTCCGGGGCCTGGTCGTTCTCATCAGGCACTATGGCATTTTCGTGGACATCGGCGTCCACCATCCGGCCATGTGTCACCTGAGCAAAATGGCCTCCACCTTCGTCAGGAAGCCTTCCGATATGGTGACCTTGGGCCAGAGGGTCATAGCCTGGGTCGAAAACGTGGACAAGGGCAAGATGAACGTGGCCCTGACCATGGTTAACCCCAACCACCCCAACTCTACCGGCAGGGCCGGAAGAGCCGGCCAGGCCGGACAACCCGGATCGGCCAAGACGGTCGGACACCAACCAATCCCCGACGACTTCGGTCCCAGCCAGGACATCTCTTACGAGGGCCGGGATCCCTCGGCCTTGGCCGACGAGCCGACTTGGTCCAAATACGTCACCCTGCGCTACCAACAGTATTTTGACGAATTCAAAAGAGAGGCCGACGAGTATATGGAGCAAAGCCAGCTCAAATACGACAGAGGCGGCGGCCGGGACTTTGGCGCCAATCCTTATCGCCAGGGCGGCGGCCAACCGGGCGACCCCGCCCCGGTCTTCTACGACGAGGAAGGGATGATCGACGGCAACCGCTACCCCGTCAGCCCTGGCCCCGATTCCCGCTACCCCAACCCCAGCGGCTTCAACTACCGCTACCCCGACAGCCCTGGCCCCAATCTCCGAGACCCCAATTACCGCAATCCCAATTCCCGAGGTCCAAATTCCAGCGGCCCCAATTACCGCGATACCAATTCCCACGGCCCGGAAACCCACGCCGCCCGGACTTCCCAAGCGGGCCCGTCGGGAGGCCCCGATTTTTCGGACTTTCAATTCTTGGCTTTAGACCTTCAGGCTATGGGTCCCCAGTCCTTGGATTACCCCCTCCCGGCCGGCCCAAAAAAGGGCCAAGGCCTTTCCTTACTCCCGGCCCCGCCCGGGCCCAGGGGCCCAAAGGTACCCGGGGGCCAGAGATCTCCGGTCCACCGGGCTAATCCCGGGCCGAAAAACCGTCGGGGCCAGACACCGTCGCCGGAGAATCCCCTCTACGAAAAATATTTCGTTGACGACAAAAATCGCTTCTGGGACGTTCGTTACGAGTTCAATCCCTTCCCGCTGGACGAGGATTGGGCCTTTGGCCTGCCCAATCGCTACAGAATCGCCCCGGACGGGAACAAAAACTCCCCCAGCCGGCACCATGACCCCAGAAAGGACCATAGGCTCACTGGCCTGGTCGAGCTACCGCCGGTTCCGGGAACGCCCCGGGCCGCTCACGAGGGCGGCCCAGCCGCCGCCAATGTCGGCCGGGACGATCCGGGAGGCTGGAACGGGAAGGACGGCCCCAACCACCGCAAGTGGCGTCACGGGGCAAAAAAATACCGGGGTCGCCGCCAATGAGGCTTCCCCGGTCGAACGTAGCTTAAAATGGCCTCTGGGGGCGTCCCAGAGGCCCGGCGGTTTAGAATCTTTGCTTCAGGATGAGCCTGGCCTTCTCGTCGCCGATGTCGGTCACGAAAGGCAGCCCCGTCTCCCGCTCGGTCTCGCGGTTGCAGGCGGCCACGTCGTCGCGGTCGATGGCCCCGACGGTGAACTTCCTGGCCCCGGCCATAAGCTGCTGCAATCCCGCGGTCAGCTTATCGATCATGCCCCACATGGCCACCGCCCCGAAGGGGATCTCTTTCATGGCCTCGGGCCCGATCTTGTTCCGCACGTCATACCAGCCGGCGAAGATCTCCTCGGCCTTGGTGCCCCGATCGCTGACGGTCTTGGGCAGGCTGTCCCAGTTGCCGTTGACCTTGGCTTTGTTGGCCGGCTTAAGGACGCCCTCGATGTTGGAGCCCAGAAAGCCCGGGATCATCAGGGCTCGGCCCATACAGATTAACTTAACGAAGGGGGCCCCCAAGGCCAAGCCCTTAAAGATGGCGCTGGAGCGGGCAAAGCCGCCGGCGAAAGACATGTCCACCACCCTTTGCCCCGAGGCCGCCAAAATGGAGGCGTATTCGTAAGCCTTTGAGTGGAGCAGGATGGGGGGAACGCCCCAGTGTTCCATCATGTCCCAAGGGCTCATGCCGGTGCCGCCGCCGGCCCCGTCGATGGTCAGCAAATCCAAACCGGCCTCGCTGGCCAGCCTGAGGGCCATGGCCAGAGCTTCCATGCCGTAAGCCCCGGTCTTAAGGGAGATCCGCCCAAAACCCAGCTCCCGAAGGCGTTTGACGTTGGCCAGAAAATCCTCCCTAACCTCTTCCCAGGCGTTCAAATTGGTGTAACCCAGGCGGCTGTGGCGGGCGAAGCCGTGGATGGCCTTGTTTTGGAAGGCTTCCCTGACCTCGGGCTTGGAGCAGTCGGGATCGACCAGATAGCCGCGGGCCTTGAGGAAGTCGGCGTATTCCAGATCGTTTACCTGGATCTCGCCGCCGATGTTCTTGGCCCCCTGGCCCCACTTAAGCTCGATCATGACCTTGTCGCGATAACGTTCGGCGATGTACTCGGCCACGCCGTTGCGGGCGTCTTCGACGTTAAGCTGGACTATGGCCACCCCGTGGCCGTCATAATATTTAAAATAACTGGCCAAGCGTCTATCCATCTCGGGGCTGGAGGCTATGCGGCCGTCCTTTATCTCCGATTTGCGGTCCACTCCAACGACGTTCTCGCCGATGACGATGGGGATGCCACAGATGGCGCAGCCGGCGGCCATGGCGTCCCAGTATTTGGCGGCTATGAAGGTCGAGCCCAGGGCCCCGGCCATAAAGGGGGCCTTACAGACGGTTTTTTCGGTCCGCCCGAAGCTCGTTTCCGCGGAAACCTCGGTAAAAAGGGCGTCGCCTTTTTTGGCCGAGGGCGGGGCGTCGTGGGCCCCGTAACAATAACCCATGACCCGCAAGGCGTTATAGGATACGCCCTCGGGGGCGATGTTGGAGGCCCCGGAGGTGGTGGTGCCGAAATCCCTGGGGTAGAGAAGCTCCCGCCCCTTGAGGCAGGAATACCAAACTTCGCAGCGGCCGGCGCAATCGGCCTGGCAAAGGGTGCAAAGGCCCGACTCGGCAGGGTTACCCCTATTGGTAATCCCCAAGGCGTCGTTGGATTTCTGGTAGCTGGTCATCTATAATCGCTCCTGTGGCGGCCGAACCGCCGGTCCCGCTCTGACGCGAGGCGTGGTTTGTCCCGGCCCCCGGCCGGGTTCTTCCGGCCACCTTGGCCGGTCTTGGCTACACAGCCCTACCCCGGGGCGCTCAACTCCCAGGGCGTTGGTTTTTCCGGCCCGCGGCCGGGTTCTCCCGGCCTCTGGGGCCGGGGTTGGTTATATGCGCGTGTCCCGGGGCGCTCATCCCCCGGGACGTCTAACTATCTTTCGTTTCCTGAAGCCTCCGGGCTCTCGCCGGCCCCTGGCCCCGTCCCCAATGGTGGGCAAGGCCCTTGCCTGCCCGCGCCGGGACAACCGTCCAGACGGGGCGCCCAAACTGGCCCAAACGTGGGAAAACCCTTTAAACGGCGTTTCCCGAACCGTCGGCGCGAGGCGAGTTATCCAGGAAACGTTTTTAATAACATTATTTATGGACGATTTCAAGAATTTTTTTTATCTTAACCAGAAAATCTAACCCTTTAGGGCCTGACGGGACGCAGGCCGGCCAAAGACCGAATTAAAGTCTCCCATGGACAATAAAAACAATAGCCAAAACCACTGGCAACGCACTACATCATTGATATAAATCATTAAATACAATATATTAATGATTATAGCCCTTGTTATACGCCCAGGATTATTTTTTCCTGGATTGTAACGGCTTCTTTCCACTCACCAACCGCCCAGAGCCGGGTAACCGTTCGCGGCCAAGTCATACAGAACGGTACAATTGACTAACCCTTTGCCATAACCCAAATTTTCAGGCCTTGAATTTCCGGACCGGACAATTGTCTCCAACCTTCCGCTCCGCCATCTCGACAACTCCCTGACTCCCCGCCTTCATGACCAGACAGGCCAGACAGCCAGACTGTTGCCAAACGGCGATATTTGTGTCATATTTCTTTTTAGGATTCGCTAAGAGTTCCGCGCTTACAGGCGAGTTAGCGCTAGCCCAGCCGAATCGTTACCTACGGAGTTTCTATAAGAAAATTATTACAGATCGTGGCTGAGTAATGGACGATATGATAAAATGGGTGAATTCTCCCTGGATAATCAGACCTTCGACGGTACCATTGCCCAAAACCTCCGCCGCGGGCCCGAGGCCAATACCATGAAAGAACTTCCCTTCGGAATGACGAAAATTTCGGAAATCATCGCCAATGATTGTATCTACGCCGATAAAACCCGGTATCTTCGGGATTTGTTAAAATTGCCGAGACCATTTTTCTTATCCCGGCCCCGCCGCTTCGGCAAGACGCTTTTGGTAGACACCCTTGAGGCCATCCTGCGCGGCCAACGAGATATTTTTAAAGGACTCTGGATAGACGGCTCTGATTATGATTGGACTCCTAACCCGGTCATCCGCTTGAGCCTTAATGGGCTAACGACGGAAAGCCTGGAGACGGTTAAAAACGATTTGCTAGACGATCTCCACTCAATGGCTAAGTCAGAAAAATTGGCAGTGCGCGGCTCTACGCCATCCAGTCTTTTTAAAAGGCTCATCGAAGAACTTCACGCCAAGTACGGAAGAAATGTCGCCATCCTGATAGACGAGTACGACAA
>JAIRNQ010000204.1 GCA_031257955.1 Deltaproteobacteria bacterium
GGCCCCGGGATTGGGCCCAGGCACCCAAGGCCCCGGGATTAGACCCCGGGATTGGGCCCGCCGGCCCTGGGGTTCCGGCTTCCGGATGCTGACCACGCTTGGCATGCCATTTGCTTTCATATCGTAGGCTAGCCTTGGACCCAGGGGTCCGCGGGGGCCAGGTTTGGACCGACGGCAGAAAAGTCGCCCCCCGGCCATTAACTTTTTCGGGAACTTAACCATGATCGCCTTTAAATTAAAGCCAGAAGCCAACGATAAGGCCAATAAAAGAGGCATGAGCCTGATAGAGCTGATAACGGTTATCTTTATCGGCTCCCTCTTACTGTCGATGACGTTTCTCGTCTACACAAACTCCAGTAGGTCCATGCTCAGGCAAGACGTGATCCTGGAGCAGCTCCTAAACCTTAGGGCCGGCCTGGCCGGCATCTCCAGGGACATACGTGGCGTCGGGAACGGATATGCCATGTTGGGTCTGGGCCAGTCCCAGCCGATTTTGATGTACACCAAAGACGCCGCCGGCGACGCCGTCAGCTGGTACCAGTACCCGGTGGTCGACGGAGTGACTCCGCCTTACGGGGTGGCCCCGATCTACGCCGTAGACGGCGACCAGAATCCGGATTCCATATTCGTGGCCTCCCTTTCCCCGGATTTTACCGCCCCCTTGGGCCGGCTCTCCCAGCCGCTGGAATCCAGCAGCCTTTCCATAAAGCTCTCCAACCAGCTGGAAATGCCCCTCGGCGTTGATCCCAAAGAGATCATTAAACGTCACGATTATCTGGCCGTGGTTCCGGCGACCGGTCCGCCCATTTTGATCGAGGTGGACACCGACTCCACGAACCTAGAAGAGATAGCCATTAAACGCATGCCCGCCGGGCCCTTCCCGGAAGCGGTCGATTACGCCGTCGGATCGACCGTCTATAACGTTAAAAACGTGGTCTTCCATAGCTATAAGATAGGTACCCAGGGCACCACGAACGAGACTTTCTTGATGCTGGACACCCTCGATTCCGAAAATGACATCATGGCCGAGGGCATCGAAGATTTGCAGGCAGCTTACTGCTTCGGCGACGACGATCCCTCGAACCTTTCCAACTACGTTCAGGATTTCAGCGGCCTAAATACCACCGATAACCCCATTAAGACCATACGGTTGGTCCTGGTCTCCCGAACCAGCCGGCCCGATCCCTACGGTAAGACCTTTAACCGCATCCCGGCCCTGAACCATACCTCTTTGGGTCCGCCGGATTCCTATCCCCGGCGTTTTTTGGAGACTTCGGTCCAGCTGAGAAACTTCTAACCCTATCCCCCTGGCAAAACGGCCAGGGGATAGACAAAGTCCTTTTTTGGTTGGCCTTTTTCGCCTTTGACAAAACGGCCAGGGGATAGACAAAGTCCTTTTTTGGTTGGTCTTTTAGATACCGCTTTTTTGGTTTATCCCGTTTGGTTCGGCCAACCTTCCGGCTTTTGGAAATAACCCGCCGGAACCGAATCGATTTTTAGGTAGTAGATGGTGCAAACATGCGCTTAATGCAATCGCCTATCCGGCGCGAAGCCGGATTCAGCACAGTGGAGCTGATTGTCGTAATAGCCATCATTGGCATACTAATGGCCATCGCCCTACCAACCTATATAAGTCTCGTTCCCCGCGGAGAGACCAAGAGCGACGCCCAGTCCACCAAACAGTTATTTCAGAAGGCCCGTCTCTACGCCTCGGCCATCCAGAGGCCGGTAAGGGTTTTGTTGGATTGCACCGAGCCCACCCGCCAAGCCGGTGCCCGTCCCTGCCGCCTGGAGGCCCAGGTGCCGACCTTTAACGCCAACGGGACTATCAAAAGCTGGAACCTCCTTCCGGGCGGTCGAGTCTACCTTCACAAAGGCACGGAAATAACCTACGAAAGCCAGTCGAACGTCAAAAAGGCCCGCTTCGACCCTTATGCCCCTCTATTTGAGAACTTTTTCCCGATGGCGGGCGGAACGGCCAGATCTTACGGCGTCTACGGCAAGGACGGCTTTAACGACGACAGCTTCGTCGTGGTCTTCACCCCCAGCGGGGAGGCCATTAGCTATTGTCCTTTGATAGTGCGTTTTAAGCATAAAAGCACTGGCCCGAAATATAACTGGCTCCTGACTTTGGTTAACAGTACCGGCCATATCAGATTGGTGGAAGCCCCGGTTACCTAAAAAACGCTGACCTTAGCTTTTCCCCGGTCGCCCCTAAGGCGGCCGGGCTCCCCTTCTGCCTAAAATGAACGGGGAAGTTCGAATTTAACCGCGGGCGGCCCGGCCCCTTTTGTACCCGTCCCACAGGGGTTAGTTTTGGTGGCATCGATGAAACGACCAAATTACGACTCGTCCACTAGGGAAGCCAAATCCGGCTTCACCTTAATCGAGGTCCTGATCTCGTTGGTGGTCATACTCTTTAGTTTTATGGCCGCGTTGACGGTTTTGACCAGTTCCCATCGCTCGGGCATTATGGCCGAGAACCAGACCCTGGCCGTTTTTCTGGCCGAGTCCAAGCTGGAGGAACTCAGACACTTGACCCCGCCGGGTTTGGCCAGCGGGACCACGGTTAATGAGTACTTTGATCGCCATGGCGGCGTGGCCACGGTAGGGGATCATTTTTTTACCCGTCGGGTCACCCTTAAACGGGAGACCCCCTCCCAGTTCACCCATGAGGTAACCGTCGAGGTCCTCTGGAAGGGCGGCCAGCCAGTCTCCTATACCAGTGTCATACCGGCCACCTGAGCCCGGCCGGCGCCCCGGCCGACCCCTTTGGCCGGCACCTCTGGCCGACCCCTTTGGCCGGCGCCCCGGCCGACCCCTCTGGCCGACCCCTTTGGCCAAGGCCCCTAGCCACTTAGCCCGGCGCCGGGACAAGCACGGTCGATTCGCCTTTTTTTAAACACGGCCTCGGAGGCCCCGAAATGAAAGCCATAAATATTACCGAAACCGCCCCCGCCCGGCTAATGGGCAGTCCCTCGTGGGCCCCACCAAAGGGTTCGCGTCCGGGTGTGGGACCTGGCTCGCGCCAAGGCATGATATTGGTGACCACGCTCATCATTATGCTCATCGTTACCATAATGGGGGCCGGACTTTTGTTTACCAGCCAGGTCGAGCTGACCACGACCAGCACCTATAGGCAAAACTTGGTGGCTTACAATAACGCCGACGCCTTGGCCAGGCTGGCCATCCGGGTGGCCGACGTCATAGTTTATGGGACGGCCGAAGACGTTAAGGAACACTTGGAGTACAATACCAACAGCGAATTTATAATCGAGCTTAACGACGACGCCTTAAATACTCTAAACGCCGACAACTCCTCCAGCCGCCTTTCGGTAAAGGATCGTTATTTGCGCCTGGGTTCGGGCTCGGCCGGGGCCGACGTGGTGGTAAAAGACAAACAGGGTCGAGTGCTGGGGACGATAATGATCTCCCATGACATGGACCGGGGTTCTTCCGGCGTCTCCGGCGGTGGGGGCGGTTCCTTGGGCATCTCCGACAGCGCCTCCTCGGGCACCAGCAGCAGCATTAGCTACCAAAACTACGTAATTACCGTCAGCGGGCGGGATCCGGTCTACCAGGCCACGTCCTTTTTCGACGATGACGAAAACCGCCTCAGCGGACCCCAGACCTTTATTACCATCCTTTACTCGGTCGTAAGCGCCATGTGACCGCCACCCGCCCGGTGGTGGCCTAGCCGGCCATTTGGGCCGGCCTAAAAGGCCAACCCAAAAGGGTGTATACTTAGGCCACAAACACTTTCGCCCCAAATCCCGCGATCGCCGCGGGCTTTGGGGCGTTGGCCTTTGGCGGCCAAGGGCTTACTGGCCAGGGCCGGTTGTGCTATAATGTAGCCGATACGCAAAGCCATTTGGCCTTTGGGCCACGACCTTACCCGGCCCGAATATCTTGGTATAACCCTTTGGCTTTGGCGATTGGTTTCGGGGTTTTCGGGGCCGGATCTTTTGGCGGCGCCTTACCGTGGGCGTCCCCCTGTGGTTCACGGCGCGAGGTTAGTTTCGGGGGGTTTGGCTGGCGGCTATGGGCGATAAATTCCTAAAAGTTGCCACCGTCCATATGGACGTTGAATATGGCAACCCCAAGAGGAATCTGGATCTCTTGATCTGGCTCTGCCGGAGCGCGGCCGCCCTGGGAGCGAAGCTCATTTGCGCCCCCGAGATGTGCCTGACCGGCTACGTCTACCATAGCCCCGGGGCCATAATGCCCATGGCCGAAAGCGCCAAGGGCCCGGCCATCGAAGCCTTGACCCAAGTGGCCGTGGAGTGCCAAGCCTTTTTGGTCCTGGGCTTGGCCGAAAAAGACGACAAAACCGGCATCCTCTACAATTCCGCCTTCGCCCTCTCACCCAGCGGCCAGATCGTCTGCCATTACCGCAAAATTAACGCCGAGTCCCGCTGGGCCTCCCCCGGGCCCCCGGCCCAGGACAACGTATTTTTGACCCCCTGGGGGGCCATGGGTATATTGATCTGCTCCGATTCCTACCACGCCCTCCTGCCCAGGGTCACCGCCTTAAAGGGGGCCTCGTTACTATTGCTCCCGACTAACTGGCCGATTTCCGAAAGCGGCTTCCCGCTTTCGCTTTTCCGTTTAAGGGCGGAGGAGAACGGCCTGTGGATCTTGGCGGCCAACCGGGGGGGGCAGGAGGAGGAGATTGATTTTTCCAAGGCCAGGAGCTTTCTGGTAGATCCCCTGGGCCATCTTTCCCGGGGCACTTCCAGCGGGGTGGATCACCGGGTTCGGGCCTATGAGCTGCCGCTAAACTCCGACGGGGTAATTGAGGATCGCCGGGTGGACGCGCTGGCCAACCGCCAGCCGGAACAATATCACCGCCTTTACGGGGATTTTTCCCGGATCAAAAACTTTACCGGCTACTTGGGCCTTCCCAAGCCCGGCTATCTTGACGTCCACGCCCTGGCCCCCGGTCGGGTCCACCCCTTGGATTTTTTGGAAAAGGTCCTGGACATATTTAGTCCCGGGAGCTTGGTCCTTATGCCCCAGCACGATTACGGCGAGGAGCAGTTGCGGCAAATCAACCGTCTGGCCAAAAAAGCCCAGATAGGGATATTTACCGCCAAAACCGCCCAGACCGGTTCCCACGTCGCCCAGACCCGCTTCGTCGCGGCCAGGCAATACGGGGTCCGGGTTAAATCCAATATCTCCCAGTGGCCGGTTTACGACTCCGGTACGGCCCGCTTGATGCTGGCCGAGCTGGAATCCCTGCGCCATCCGGAACTGGCCCTGGCCGCCGCCAAGGACGGGGTGGATCTGATCCTCTGCCCCTCGGCCGTGGATTTTTCCAAAGACGAAGCCCTAATGCTGACCCTTAGACCCATCGAGCAAGTGGCCATTGCCGCCGCCTCGCCCAATCTGGCCCTCATTAGCCTCATTCCCCAAGGCCACGGCGCCGGCCGGGGCACTACCGCCCTCTCTGGCCAAGTGGCCACCTATACGGTTGACACCAGACTCACCCGCCAAAAGACCTTTCAGGACCGGGTAGATTTCGAGACCGTCTTCAGCGAGCCCATACTGGGCACCCCGTGGCTCCGCCTCCACCCATGAAGGGTGAAGGCCCAGACCCGCCAAGCCCTGAGCTGACCAGACCAAGCTCAGAGCGACCAAGCCCTGACCAGACCAAGCCCAGAGCGACCAAGTCCTGACCAGACCAGACCAAGCCCAGACCCGCCAAGCCCTGAGCTGACCAGACCAAGCCCAGACCCGCCAAGTCCTGACCAGACCAGACCAAGCCCAGGCCCGGCAAGTCCGTCGCCTATCCCTCTTCCCGTTTATTCACCAAAAGTAGCGAAAAATAACCGGATGGTTCCTCGTGGGGCTGGTCCAGCCCATCGATTATGGTCTCCCCGGCCAGGGCCAAGTTGGCGCATAGGGCCGTTTTACCGGCCAAGCCCAGATCTTTTAGTTTTTTCGTCACCTCGGCCATGTCCCTATAGGGTTTCATAATGACTAGGTTGTCGCTGGCCTGGCAAAGCCGCTCAAAATTGGCGTCCAGGGCCCCGCCAAAGATGGTCAGGTTTTCCCGGCCCAGGACCAGGGGCCGATTTAGCTTGGCCGCCGCCAGTTGGTAGGAAGTGATGCCCGGGACGCTGACCACTTTGGCCGAGGGCTTAAGGTCAAAGAGGTAACGCAATAGGTAAGCGTAGGTGCTGTAGGTTAGGCAGTCCCCCAGCGTCAGGAAAGCCGCCGAGCGGCCTTCGTCCAGAACCTCAACCACGGCCTTGGCGTTTTTTAGCCAAGCCTCCTCCAGGCGCTTGCCGTCCACGGTCATGGGAAAGACCAGTTTTATTACCTCCACGCCCTCTCGGACGTGGGGGGCGGCGATATTGCCGGCCAGGCTATCCTCCGTTTCCGAGGTGGAGGCGGTAAAAACGTGATCCACTTGCCCCAAAAGTTGGACGGCCTTGAGGGTGATCAGGCTGGGATCCCCCGGGCCGACGCCAATTCCGTAAAGGGTGCCTTCCCGGTTTTCCTCCCGCCCGGCCTCCCGGGTTTCCGCCCGTCCTTCCGGCCGGAGGCCGTTTTGGCCAACCGGTTCGCCGTTTGGCCGGATCTCCCACCGACCGTCGTCGCTTGCCATAATCCCTATCTTTCCGCCTCCGCCCGTCCGCCGGCCCGGCGGAAGGGTGGTCGTTTATCGTCCCATGGCCCAAAAAGGCTACGACACTAAAGTAAGTTGCCTAAAATATTTGCTAAATTATAGCCATTTGCGCAAATTTTCGTTGGGTAAGAAGCGCTAACCCAGCCAACCATACACGAATGGGGCGAATTTTTCAAGACGGGTGTGTTTAGCCCTCTAAAATTCAACCTTTCGTCGGGGTCTCCCGGGCCCTAGCCGGCCAGTGAAAAGCCCCGGCCAGGAAAAAGAACCTGGCCCGGCCAAAGGGCCACGGCCAAAGGGTCCCGGCCGACCGGCCCGGCCGACCGGCCGGCGGTTGGGGGGCTAATTGGCCGGGAGGCTTTCGATTAGGACCTCCATGATCCCGCCGCAGACCATACCGTCCTCTTCGGCCGTGTCGGTCATGTCCACCGTGGCCAGCTCGTAGCCGGCCTTTAAGCCTACCAACCGCCTGGCCTTGGTTATGATCTCCGCCTCGGAGCAGCCCCCGCCAATGCTTCCGACCGTCCGGCCGTCGAAGCGCACGGCCATCTTGGCCCCGGCCCGTCTGGGGGTAGAGCCTTTGGTGGAAAGGACGGTGGCCAGGGCCAGATCCTCTGAGCGAGGGCCGGCCAGAAAGGATAATAAAGTCATGTCGCAAAAGACTTCCTGGCGATCCCGGCCCTGGTTTTTTTCGCCCTGGCGCCTTTCTTGGATGATCTCGGCCAGGATGGAAAGGCCTATCTCGGCCGGGGTGATGGCCCCAATGTCAAGGCCGCAGGGCGAGCGCAAGCGTTTCAGGCGTTCGGGGTCCGCGCCCTCGTCGATCAGGCGTTTTTTGACTATGGCCACCCGGCGCTTGGAGCCAATCATGCCCAAGTAAAAGGGATCCGGCCCGGCCAACACGGCTTTTAGGCAGTCTTCGTCGTGGCGGTGGCCCCGGGTAAGTATGACCGCGTAGTCGCGATCGCCAAAGGTAAGGTTCCTGGCGATGTTCTCGAAGGAGTCAAGGATGGTCCGTTCGGCCATGGGAAAACGGGCCGGACTGGAAAAAGTGGGCCGATCATCGTATATTATAAGCCTAAAGTCTATCATGGTGGCCATTTGGGCCAAGGCCAAGGAAACGTGCCCGCCGCCAAAGACGATTAGCCTGGGCATTGGGACGTAGCGCTCCCTAAGTTCCAGGCCCGTCCCCTTGGGGCTCAGCTCTGGCGCGCCTAGGCGGGAAAAGTCGCTATCGGGCGAAAAGGGTCCCGGGGTAAGGGTCCTCTCGATCCCCTCCCCAGTCAGCCTCTCGGTTAAGACGGCCTCGTGGCCAGACGAAAGAACGTCGCGCAGTTCGGAAAAAACGTCGCCCAAAACAAAACCCCCAGAAGCGCCCCGGATCGGGGCGCGGGAAGGTAAAAAATACACAGATGTTAACCAAGCCAAAAATCGCGGCGGCCATTTTGGCGGCCGGCGAGTCGAGTCGCTTCAAACCCGGGCCCAAGGCCCTGCCGCCGCCCCGGGGCGGCGATTTGTTGAACATGGCCGTTAGCCGGTTAAACCTGGTCGGGTTTTCGGCGCCAGTGGTGGTGGTAAACCCGGCCCAACCCGAGGTGGCCGAGCTGGCCGGGGAGCTGGGCTGCCAAGTGGCCGAAAACCCCAATCCCGAGGAAGGGATGTTTTCGTCGGCCAAAATCGCCCTCCAGGCCGCCGGCGACGGCGCCGCCCTAATCCTCCCGGTGGACGCGGCTTTCATTGCGGCCGACTCTTATCTTTCCGTCATGGCCCACTTTCTGTTTTTGCCGGAACGGGATAAGCTGGCCGTCGTCCCGGCCAAGGATCTACGCTTGGGGCATCCGCCTCTAATCGGCAGCGCCCTGATCCCAAAAATCCTGGCTTACGGCGGACCGGGCGGGCTTCGGGGGGCCTTGGCTTCCCTGGCCGGGGATCCGGCCGAGGCGGCCGCGGTTATGGACGGGGCGACGCCAAAGGGCCTAAGCCCGTTCCCCGGGGAGGGCGCCGTCAACGCCGCCTCAAGGCTTCGCTATCTATGGGTTGAAGATCCCCAGATACACTGCGACGTCGATACCCGCGAGGATCTGGAGGCGGCCCAGGCCATGGGCGCCTTTACCATGGACCCGTATGAGCCCAGCCCAAAAAAAGCCCTGGCCTTTCTAAGGATGGTCGGGCCCGAAAGAAAGTTTGGGCACTCCCTGGCCGTGGCCCTGGCCGCCGCCAGGCTAAACAGCGCCATTAAAGGATTTTGCGAAAACGAAGTATCGTTGTCCTTTATAGGCGGCCTCCTCCACGACATCTGCCACGGCCAGCGCGGCCACGCCGAAGCCGGCAGGAAACTGATCCTGGCCATGGGTTGGTCGAACATACTGGCCGAGGCCGTGGGTAACCACACCGAGCTAAGCGGGGGCCCGCGGGCCGCGGCCGGTTTGCCCCCCGCGCCCGAGCCCGAGTCCGAGCCGGCGCCCAAGGGCCAATTTGTCGCCGCGGCCGGCCAACCGAGCCAGCGGGAAATCCATGCCACCCTCTGCGTCTACCTGGCCGACAAGTTTCTGAAAGGGGCCAAACTTGTGGATTTGGAGACCCGCTTCAATCCCGATTGGGCCAAGCGTCGCCTTGAGGCCTGGCCCTTCATCATGGCCCGAAAAGCCGACACCCTGAAAGTGGTCGAATTGTTTAACGAGCTTCTAAACCGGCCCTTGGAAGAGGTCTTGGTCGCGCCGGTCGCGGACTTGGCCGAGTTGGAACTCTTGGCCTCCCAGTCCGCGGACGGCCCGGTCATAGAGCTTGGGGGCGAACCGGCAAGCCAGGACCCGGCGGTGACCCCGGGTCGGGCCTCGGGGGAGAAAGCCGGGTGAGGGAGATTCGTCTGATCCGTCACGGACGGAGCGCCGCCCCATTTGGGGTGATGATTGGAAAAGCCGATCCCCCCTTAAGTCACGAGGGCCTCTTGGAAGCCACCCATCTGGCCGAAAGCCTGGCCGCCGGGCGGGCGGGGAGTCCCATCGATTACCTTTTCTGCAGCCCCTTGGCCCGAGCCAGGCAAACCGCCCAAATCGTTGGCGAGAGGCTAAATCTGGTCCCCAGCGTCTGGGACGATCTCCGGGAGATCGATCTGGGGCTCTTCGACGGCCTGACCGCCGCCCAGGCCAAAAAAAACTACCCCGACGCCTGGGACGGGCGCGGGGCCGACCTGTACCGGGTGCCGCCCCCGGGGGGCGAGAGCTACGCCGACTTAGGGGCCAGGGTTCTTCCGGCTTTCGACGATATCCTCAAAAGTCACGTCGGCAACTTGGCCCTGGTTAGTCATCGGGCGGTCATCCAAGTAATCCTGGCCCGCGAGCGTGACCTTCCGCCCTGGGAGGCGCCCAAAATTAACGTGGCCTACGCCGAAGCGGTGACCGTTTGGCGTTAAGGGGGAGGCGCCCAAAATTACCGTGGCCTACGCCGAAGCGGTGACCGTTTGGCGATAAGGGGTTTTGCCCCAAAGTCTCATTTCGGTGGTTTATTTCTTGGTCTTATCAATTCCCCCAAACGGATTATCCGCTCAGGTTGCTTGGCCGCCGGCTTGGCTGGCGCCTTGGCCGCCGGCCGGTCAGGCTTGGCCGCCGGTTTGGCGGGTGCCTTGGCTACCGGCTTGGCGGACTCCTTGGCCGAGGGCTTGGGCTCGGCCAAAGGGGTCGGCCTGAGGTTAGAGAGGAGGCTCACGGCCTGGGGCTGAGGGGACGGTTTTTGGCCGCCCCGGTGGGGTTTGGGGGCGGCGTCACAGATAAAGCCGTTACGGACGAGCCGAAATTTCAGGCGCGGGGGCGGGGGTTTCGGTGATTCCGGTTCGTCCTCAAATTCGAGGTCCATGGCCTCGACGGTCGGGGCCACCGCTCCCGGTGGGGCGTGGCGTTCCATAATTTTGTATCTTTCGTAGTCCCGTATGTTTAGTATGATCGAGTCCATCTCGTTTAAGCTGGCCGGATCGGTTATGGGTACGGCCAAAGGGGACGCGGGGATATCGAAGACTTTTAGAAGCTGTTTGGCCCTGGAGTTGGGCGGGCCAAAACGGGGCGCCGGGGGTTGTTCGGGTCTTTCCGCCCAGGCGACGGTTTGGTCGGCGAAGAGCCTTTTTAAACGCTGCCAGCAGAAAGGCCGCTGGCGATCCTTGAATACGTTGCGAATATAGTTGTAAGCCTGGTAGGCCAAAAGCCCCAAGACGGTTTGGCCGTGTACGGAATAGGGCCCTTCATTCGGGGCGTTGGCCAGCCCCAAGGGGTATTCCGGGAGGGCGAACTGCCGGAAGCGGGCGTTGGTGACCAAAGCCCTTTGGATCAGACTGAATCTTTCTTGGGGACTGAAACGGGAAGAGTTGCCGTATTGGGTTACGGTAAAGGGCATGAAACGCTTGGCCTTGATTGATTTGGGGCATTCTGGGGTACCGTCGCCAAGATGCCAATCTTCCAGAATTGGGCCATAGCCGGGGCAACCCCAAAGAAAGACCTCGCCCTTCTTGCCTAACTTATGGGCCAAGAGCTGACCGGGGGCTGGGTATTCCAGGCCAATATTTTTGGGCAACGCGGCCTTCTGTATGTGGAAGACCGCGGCTTCACTATCGTAGCGGCTAAAGAACTTAAGTTTTTTCGGGTCGTCCCAAGGGCCCAGGAACAATACCGGGCTATTTAAGTCCACGTCCAACAGAAGATAATAGTTGGTGAACGTTTCCAGCGTTTCTTCGCGCCCTTTGATCTGGCCGTCCAAGGTGGGCATTGGCGTCGTAACCCAGTTAACGTAACCGTGTATATCCACGCCAACCAGGATGGGCATATCCTCAAGAGGGGTTAAAATCGAATCCTCTGGCCGATCTTTAGGCGCGGCCTTTTTCCGGCCTTTCCTCGGGGAGGCGATGGGGACGGTGGAAGAATGAACGGACTCGTCTTCCGAATCGAAGAAAAAACGGGTGGGATCGTGGGCGAAGAACAACCTGGGCCCGATCTCGTCTTTGGCCAATTTATAACGGGATCGGCCATCGGGGAAGAAATCGTTGGCGTGGGCGAAAGCGTAATCGACGATGGGGTCTATGAGGCGTTCCCAGTCGCCTTCGGGCTCAAGCCCCAAAAGGAACGGTATGCCGCTGGACTCGTTTAGCCAGCGCTTGGTTTCGTTAAGGTTGGCCGGGTGCTCCAGGCGGGCCAGGATCAAGGCCAGCAGGACGGCGCGGCAGTAGCCGTCGTCGCTGAGGGCGAGAAAATCGTCAATGGGCTGCAGTGAGGCCGATTCCCGCAAGCCGTCCAGGCCCATCCTGGCCAGCCCGTAGGGCAGCCCCTCGGAGCTTTTGTCGCTGGCCCGTAGGTCCTTGAAGAGCAAATCGTCGGTTGGCTCGGGCGGACTTTGTCCTGAGTCTATGAGTTTTTCCTTTTCCAGGATGGCCGCGGCGATATCCTGGGCCGTTTCTTCCAGGTAAGGCGATGGCGGGAATAAAAGTTTCTGGCCGTTTAGGATGGTTTCCACCCGATCGCACAGGGCCGGCCAAAGGTTGGGGTCAAAGACGAATTCCGGGCCCAAGGCCAAGCGTTTGGTGATCCTGTTTTGGCCCCTTATCCTGATCTCCGAAATGAACTCGTAGACCGGAAAGCTGGCCGCGGCTTGGCTTTGGCCGTCTTCGTTGGGCCCTTCGATTTGGCTGGCCCCTTGGTCCAGGTCTTTGTCTTTTGGGGCCGAATGAATTGTTTTTTTAATGTACATTATTTACCCAAATGATGGTTTACGGTTAAATTGTCTGAGAGGCCAACGCCGGCACCGCCGGCAAAAGACGTTTTAAGGCCAAGCGACCGATCCCTCGCCGCTTGGCGGTGGGGGATCGCTCGGGCCCATTTGGGCGAGGGTCGGCTTGTGGCCGCCGGCGCCAGGGACCGGGGCCTGGGTGTCCAGCCTGAGCTCGTAGCGCAGG
>JAIRNQ010000242.1 GCA_031257955.1 Deltaproteobacteria bacterium
GGATAGTTGGTTGGGAAAGATAACTAATAGAGAAAGATAACTAATAGAGAAACATAACCCCAGCCAATACTATAACTAGCTCGGCGTCAAAAATCAAGAGCTAAAATTGCGTAGTATAGCTAACTTGTAACCCCAGTTAGGCTTCAGGGAAACCGGGCGCGGCCCATGGGCCGGCGAGTTCGCCCCGCCAAACTAGGATTCCGAACAGGACCGAAAGCCATATGCCTACTTCAAGCAATACCCAGAGGGACTCTCAAGAAATCCCGAGGACGTTAGAAGACGCCATGAAGCTTCTAGGGCTGAAAGACATTCCGGGACTGGAGGATCTGGACAACCCGGATCCGGATCTCAAGAGACTATTTCTGGAGGGTCTGGCGAGCTACATTCAGAAGAAGGGTTTGGACTGGGTCAAGGCGAACAGGGATACGGTAATGATGGGATGGGAAGCCCTCTTGGTGACGTATTAAACCCGGAGGGAGGAAACGATGGAAGCCGAGGAAGCGACGATGAAGGCGGTGGAACTGGTGAGTCGGTGGAGGCCTCTGCCACCGGCGATGGCCAGGGCGATACCCCCAAAGGTCCTAAAAATCCTAATGGTGGCGAGTCGGATGAGGGCTCGGGGACTGGCGGGTCGGGACTACCGCCCGCCGGATCGCCTCCGGGCGATGGGGGAAATTCTGGAACGCTTCCGGGGGGTGGCGAAGGCGATGGGCCTGGTGAATCAAATGCTTCCGGTCGCCCGAATTCGATGAATCGGCGGCTTTCCGGTAGTATGTTTCTGAGGTTTTGCGCGAGGCTACCCCACGGGAATTCAAGGGGGCCGGGACGGGTCCTCCCGGGTCGGCACCTTACCCTCTAAGGCGAGGTCGCGGGCTTGGCCCCGAAGGACAACGGGGGCAAATGGGATCTCGTAAACGTCTTTAATCAACGCGGGGGCCAAAAGCCGTAGTCTAAAAGCGATAATCGAAGCCATAAAAAACGGTGCCCAAACCCTGGACTGACTGGACTGATTTGAGGGCCACTTATCTGACTTGAAGTCCCTGTTTGGCTACAAGGAAACCCGATGAGGCCCATTGGCCGATGAGTTCGCCCCGCCAAACTAGGATTTCGGAAAGGACGGAAAGCCAAATGCCTACTTCAAACAATACCCAGAAGGACTCTCCAAAAATTCATTTGACGTTAGAAGACGCGCTGGAGCTGCTGGGTTGGACGGAAATTCCGGGAATAGAGGATCTGGACAATCCGGATCCGGTACTCAAGGGGATATTTCTCCGGACTCTGGAGAGCCATCTACGGAAGAAGGGTCTGGATTGGGTCAAGACGCACAAAAACCAGATAATGTGGGAATGGGAAGCCCTCCTGGTAGTGTACTAAACCCGGAGGAGGGGGACGATGGAAGCCGAGGAAGCGACGATGAGGGCGGTGGAACTGGTGAGTCAGTGGAGGCCTCTGCCACCGGCGATGGCCAGGCGAATGCCGTCGCGGAGTCGCTGCCAGCCTTGCTCCAACGCGGCACCATCAATTCTTTTAAATCTTTAATTTGACATTCCGTCAATTTGGCCGATTTAGCCAAAGCGATGGACGTGGACTGTAGCGACACGTTTCCCAAACCGAGCGAGAAGCTCATTCCTTTCTTTAATAACTTTTGGGGGGAAAATATGGCCAACAAAACAACCCTATCGAACGGCGGTAACGGAACGACCCAAGATTCCCCGCCAAGGCGGGGAGATCCAGAGCGCCTGGATCGCTTGCGCAAACGTCAACAAATTCTACGTTTCTTATACAACGGGACGGAACCGATAGAGCGGGCTGCCGTACTGATGGAGGAAGTGGAAGAGAGGCCTCTCAAAAAGAATATGAAACACGCAATAGCGCATTGGCACGAGACCGCCAATACCAAAATGAAGGAACTCAAAGCGAAGTACTTGAAGCTACAGACGAAAGAAGAGAACCCGGAAGCCTGGCGTCGTCGCCACTATCGGATGTCCTACGGGTTTCCCCCGAACGCTACGCTAGTGGGATTGGACGACCCGAAGGATCTGCGGGAGGTTTGGGAGTCAGTAAACTGGACGGAGGCCCAAATGGACGCAGTTCTGAAAGCGGCCAGGAAGGCCTATCTGAGATATCCAAAAGAGGAACAATCCGAACCGTCGACGCCAGTCGAATCAACCCCAACCGAGGCAACCCCGTTGTCCTCCTCAACCGTCACCAAGGGCAACGCGTAGAGGCGACCACCGACGAGACCGGGGCCACGGACAGCTCGGCGACGAGTTAGGGGCCCATGCCAATCCCGCCCGAGTCCGTGGCCGACAAGGGGCTTAGGGCCATAGGCGAGACGATCGTCTCGCCGCTTAGCGGCCTCAACGACCTTTTGGGCGGCGAAGCCCCGCCGGTCCCGACCTCCCTTTGGCCGGCCAAGTGGGGCCCGGTTGCCAGGAGCGAGGTTACCCACCAGATCCAGGAATCGGCCTGGAATCGGCCTGGGACCGGTGGGCCGACCAATAATTCGATCCCTTCGAGGGCTAGGGCTAGTCCACGGTCGAACTCGCCAGGCTCGAAAACGCCATTGGGTGGCCGAGCGATATAGTCTTTGCCCAGTCGCTTGGGTGAGCCAGGTATGGAACAGCCAACGAAGAGTTTATCTTTGACCGGTCTTTTCCGAGGGGACCCAAGGACATTGGGACCGAACTGGCCAAAAAAACCTTGCGGCCCCGTCAATGGATCCAGCGATCCGGCCTAGCCGGGCGGTCGGTCTTTTGTTCTGGACCCCCAAAGATTCCGGTAGGCGTGAACTTTGGAGGATTTTGGGGCTGACCGGCGGGAACCGCCCAGGGAACAACGTGGGGGCACCGAGGCAGGTAATTTAAGGTCGTGAGTAATTACTAAATTAGTCCTAAATATTCCACAATATTGTCCTGAATCAAGCCATTATTCCGTAACAATCCAAAAGACCATTTTGGAAGAAACAATTCTTGTTTTAGACCGGGACCATTGCGCGGGGAGGTAAAAAAGAGATTATGATAACCATGTTGGTCCAGGATGGTCGACCTTGGGCGTATCTTAGCCAGCCGTGAAATAACAACTTTACCGCCCATATTCGATGCCCTAGCGTTTTTGGGTAAACGGGCGCCGGGGCCCTCGGTCGCCGCTCGTTCTTACCCATTGTGAGAGGAGTGGCGATGAGCCGGTCTGACGGTCGAACGGTTCGCGAGAGTCTTTAAGCGATTGACGAAATTAAACAAATCGTCTCTCCCATCGCCCAGAGATTCGACGTGAAGCGCCTGTGGCTGTTCGGTTCGTACGCCCGCGGGGAGGCCACGTCGGACAGCGACTTGGATTTTCGGGTGGAACCAGCCGAATCGTGCGATTTTATGAAGTATTTCGGTTTTATTATAGCACTAGAGGATGCTTTTGGCCTTAAAGTAGATATGATTTCTGCGAACCCAGTCGGTGATAATTACTTGGATATGAAATTTCTGAACCAAATTTCCCATGATGAAGTGTTGATATATGAGTATATTTCATGATAATAGTTATCTTGAGCATATCATTTATCATTGCCAGCGGTTAGAAGATATTCACAAGAGATTCGGTGATTCTCTTGAGCAATTAAAAGCAGATGTAAATTTTAAGGATTTATTAATTCAGCAAATTACGCAAATAGACAAAAATATAGTTCATCTATCAGATGATTTTAAGCAAGAATATGGTGAAATACTATGGAGTTAGATTAACAAATTTAGATATATAGCTACTAATTAGTATAAATTTAGAGTGTTACAGTAATTTTGATAGACTTTGAGAACTACCATTTAATTCTGACTCATTCAATAATATCCAAATGTCTTCTAAAATAAAAATTTTTGACTTTTTCATTGTCCAGTCCTGTCCACGAAAGTCGTCTAAATACCATTGACAACGGTTCGGGCAAAAATCACTTGACAGAATCTAAATATCGGATATCACAAAAAAAGTATTTATGAGAGTGCGTCTGGGCGATAAAGTCTTCGCCCAGTCGCTCGTTCGCCGCATAGGCGGTGAACGTGGCGCCCGGTTGGGGCCGCTTGAAGGCGGCCAATGGCCGGGCTAAAATTAATCTGGCCTACCCGCTTGGCCGTTTTCACCTTTGGGCGGCTAAGCTCAAACCGCGCCGCTAACCCTTGGGCGACCCAGGCAAGTCCCAGCCATCTTAAAGTTCCCTTTGGCTAGGCTTTTCCGAGTAGATCCAAGGCATTGGGACCGAGCTGGCCCAAAAAGCCAGGCGCTGTCCGTCGGTAGATCCGGCGTGGCCGCACGTTCGGTCTTTTGTTTTGAACCCCAAAGTTCCCGGTAGGCGGGGACTTTGGGGTTTTTTATTGCGCGCGAAGGCGAGTTGCCGCGAAAGCGCGTTGGCGCTTGTGAGCGCCACCAGGGCGTTTATGCGGGCCAAGGTATAGTCGGTTCGGATAAGGCGGGGCCCAGCCCCGGCCATCTGTGGGACGCGGCCCAACTACCCCCACCAACTTCCAAGGTCCCCGGGTTAGGACGGAAGGGGTCGCCCCCTTCCGTCCAAGCCGCGGATTAATCTCGAAAACAATCGACATTAATGCTTGACGTATATAAGAAATTAGCCTAAAATCTTACCAATGTTAACAGCTGGCGGATGAGCCGATCGCGTTTGGCCATTTTTCCCAGGCGGCTCAGGCAAATTCAGTGGCCTTGGCGATTAATCGTTATTTTTTGCCAAGAGTTAGTTTAGATAGCCAACCATTGGCCCAAAAGTCATCGACGTTTTTTGCCAAGAGTTAGTTTAGATAGCCAACCATTGGCCCAAAAGCCATCGACGTTTTTTTGCCAAGAGTTAATTTAGATAGCCAACCATTGGCCCTAAAAGTCATCTACGTTCATTTGTTGGCCATATTTTTCCCCAATCGCCCGCGCCCAGAAAACGACATGAACTTAACCAAACTCGCCAGAACGCTTATCCTGGCCGGGCTCCTTTGGGCTTGGCCGGGCCTTTCGGCGGCCCAAAGCCAAGGGGACGGGGGTGCCTCCGCCTCCGGGACGGCGGGCGGCGGGGAAGTCGGCCGGCTCCAGACCGGGGCGGCCACCATCCTGGACGACGTGAAGGGCGGGGAGAAGGCCAAAGCGCCTTCCGAAGCGGCCCCAGCGGCACCCCCAGAAGTTCCGCTGGAATGGGTTCAGGACCCGGCCCCCATGGCCGTGAGTCCCAAGGCCAAAGATTCGACGGCGCCGGCCACGGTGGCCCCCGAGGCCCCTTTGGTCTGGGAGGATAACCCGCCCCCCATGGCCGTAAGCCCCAGGGCCAAGAATTCGCCGGGTCCGGCCACCGTGGCCCCCGAAGCCCCTTTGGTCTGGGAGGATAACCCGGCGCCCATGGCCGTAAGCCCCAGAACCCCCGCG
>JAIRNQ010000248.1 GCA_031257955.1 Deltaproteobacteria bacterium
GCGCCCGAGGGCCCGGCGGCCTCCGAGCCCGCCCAAGGGGCCCCGGCCCGCGTCCCGGCGGAAACCGATTGGGACGACGCCCCCGCCCTTTTCCCCCAGCCGGGACGGGAAGCCCAAGCCGCGCCCGCCGACGGCGCCGACTATAATCCCGACCAGCCCCCCGACCAAGATCCCGATTTAGACGCCTTTCTGGCCAAAGCCGAACCCGCCGAGCCCGAAGCCGGGCCCGAACTCGGCGACGGGCCCGCGCCCGAAATCGAGGCGTCGCCAATGGAGGAAACCGAAGCCGACCCCGAAGCCAATCCAGACGCCAATCCCGACCCCAGCCCCGAAACTAACCCCGAAGCCAGTCCAGACGCTAACCCCGACGCGGATTCTTGGGCCGAGGCCGAAGCCGAACCCGAAGCCGAACCGGAAGTCCCGGAAACCCACGAGCTCGACGATCTGCCCCTGGCCCCGCCTTCGCCGGCTTCGACCGGCTACCGGCCCAAAGAAAGCCAGGCCCCGTCCCGCCCGCCCGTTGCCGGGGCGGTCGACGACCAGGATCGTTCCGAGTTTCTCAAAAGCTTGATGGAAGGGGAGGGGGACGTGGTACCCCAGAAAGTCGAACTGGATTTGGACGGGATTTTCGACATGGCCAAGAAAGAGGCCGAGACCATTAGCCCGGATTCCACCTTTCAGCCGGTGGAGGCGCCGGCGCCCGAAGAACCCCCGGCGGCCAAAGAAGACATAATCGACACCGCCCCCCTAAACTCCGCCTCCCAGATCCGGAAAGTGGCCCGTTTTAAGATGTTCATTTTGCTGGGGACGGTCTCGCTGGTCGGCCTGGGGCTTCTCGTCGTCTTGTATACGCTTTTCTTTCGCGGCGCCCCGGAACCGATCCAGGTGGCGCCTCCCATACAGGCCGATCCCCTGGAAGCCCACAGGGAGGTTATAAGCGGCGAGAAAAACCTCGACGGCTTCGTCATCACCCTCGACGACGGCGATACCCCGGTGGTAGTGGAGATGAACATAATCCTCCATTACCGCGACGTGGCCGACGAACCGATCATCGATAGCCAGATAAACCCCATCCGCGACACCATCTACCGACTGACCAAATACGCCGGGCAAGCCCTCTTGACCGACTCGGAAAAGCGGGTACGCTTTCAGGCCGATCTCCTCTACACCCTAAACGATCTGGACCGAATAAAAGCCGACCCGATCAACCCCCGCTTAACTTACGTCCAGATCAGCCTCCTCCGCCGCCGGTAACCGTCGCCGCCCCGGCCGCTCCGCCGATCCCATCCCGGCCCAGACTGCCCCCACAATCGGTCCATAATCGCGCTGGCGGCCCGTCCCGAGGCCGGCGGCTATCTCCCTATGGCCTCTCGCCCAAAACGCCGCCACGGGCCTCTGGGCCCATTACCAGCCGTTCCACCGCTCGCCTATCTGATTGCGACTGGGAATCCCCGCATAGTCTGCCAAATTCTCTTCCTTTAGTTCGAGGGCGCTAAAAATGTCCCAACCCAAATCGGTCATGACGCTCCAAACACTTCGGCCGTCGAACAATTCGGCGACCTGGATCATTTCGAGTTCACGGAAGAGCTCCCGTTCATCCAGGATTTTGTGGGGGCCGTATTTGTTTATGTTTGTTAGCGCCTCCTCCATCCGAGTCGTAATAATCAGGGACAGGAAGGCGCAAAAAAGCTTGCCGCTGGTCGTTCCTCTTTTATCGTAGCCGGTAAAATCACCGTCAAAGCGAGAACCGATATCGTAGAAGGCTTTCACGGGCAAATCGTAGCGTATGAGTATGTCGAAAAACTCGGCGTCTTCAAAAGGGGCGTTGGAAAGGGCGCATAAATAGCCGTAATAAAGACCAACCGCGTCCAACTTATCGTGGTTTAATTCGTATAAGATTTTGCCGTTTTCTTGGGTGACGGCGATTTGGTAAGGCGATTTGTCAGCAAACTTGTCGCCCCCTTTTTCGGCATACCAGTTAAACTGTTCCGTTTCATACTTGGCCCCACTGGCCAGGTTAGCCTTTAGTTCTTCGCCTTTTTGAAGGTCAAGGCAGACGCGGGCTTGGGTGTTGACACCCTCAAAACTGATGTCCGTGCTCGTGGCGTACTTTCCTTCTCCCAAACATCGGCGCGACGAGATAATGCTCTCCCGGACTTTATCGATGGCCACGAAGGCCAAATCTTCGCTTCCCCCCATGCCAACGACGTACCTATGGCCACCCTGGTGAAGCTGCCGGGTAATGGGTTTCATGTCCTTGCCGCCCATGGCGACGAAGGTCACCGCGCCCGGGAAGGTCCGGGCGCTTTGAACCAGCGGCTTGGCCGGAGGCCATTTGCCCGAGAGCGGGCCCCAGTTGGTGTGATAAAACAGGGGCCTTCCGCTTTTGCGGGAATAATAACAGGACAGCTTCAGGCGCGGAATAATGTCGCCATAGACGTCCCGTTTGGGTGCCGAAAAGTTCGATTCGTCGGAACGGGACGCCACCAGATAACAAATGGTCTCATCGTCGTCATTGTTGGCCAGCCAGGCCTCGAAAAAACGTTTTTGGGCCTTTTCGTCAATCGAGGCGAAAAAAGTTGAGGCCGAATGGTCGGACATCGACTCAAGCGGCCAGAAATCCTTTACCCGAGCTCGGAAATCGGACATGTCGTTGCCATAGTAGGCCATGAAGGCGGCCACGCCCATAATCTCGTCGATTTGTTCTTGGCTTTTGAAGGCTGCCTTCAGGGCCTCTTCCACCCCAAGTTGGACAAAGATTTGATGGATGGCGAACCAAACGCCAATCGATTGGGTGGACTTGATGTTAGGTTGGAACATCTTGGCCAAAGCGTTGGCCGTGGGCTTTCCGAAAAGCCGGTAGTATTCGTCGTTTGGTACCAACTGGCTGTCTTGATCCAGGTAACCGATAAGCTTGTCTCCCTCCCGTGTCCCCGTTGTGAGGTAAACTAACAATCTTTGTCCGGATCTGCGAAAATAGAATTTGACTTCCGGTAACGTCATGGATTTTTTTTTCACGGCACAACCTCCGCGCCCCTGGGTGTCCCCGCGGGTTTCCCGGGCGAGTATGTCTTTGAAAAACCCATTTTAACCAACGGCCGGCCCAAAAACGAACACCCTTTGGTCCTTTGGTCGGCCAACCCCGCGACTAAGTCCCGCCCTAAACCGCCAAAGCCGCTCCCTGGCCTCTCGGCTCGGTATCGGCTTTGGTATGGGGCTAATGATACGCGTCTTGGCTTTTAGTCAGTGCCGTCCGTTAGCTCCGCGTTGGCTTCATCGGGGGGCCGGCGGTAGCGCCGGGCCGGAATCGGCTTCAATCGGGCACAATCGGCCGCGATTTAGGCCTCGCCCAGGTCTTGGCCTTTAATCGATGGGGCCAAGAGAGGGGAGGTTACCAAGAGGCGGAAACGAATACCGAGCCAACGTTATTTTGGGCTTTGTTGCCAAAATCGCCGTTATACCGGAGACCGATTTTCCAATTGTCGTTTATACGATAGGTGCCCCTGAAGAGACCGAAACCTCGCTGGAAAGTTCGGTTCCGCCGATATCCAACTCGGCCGCGTCCCAGATCCCGTATATGGTCCCGTGGGCGCCGCCAAGGGAGACCCAGAGACGGAGGGTGGTAATCCCTTGCCCGGCCGTCGGGGCGTCTTGGCTGGAGGACAATTTAGTCAGAACGGAGACGTGCCCGACCAAAGCCCTATTCGACGACGCGGCTACCTGTCTAATCCCCGGTACCAGAGAGCCATAAACCTAGCCGGAGAGTTGGTTCATCGGCCAGTCGACGTTTTTGTTGGCTATCTCCCTATGGCTTCTCGCCCAAAACGCCGCCACGGGGCTCTGGGCCCGTTAATAGCTGTTCCATGTCTCCGAATTCCAATTCCAGTGGGTGATATTTGCGTAGCGCCGTAAAGATTCCATATTTAGGTCCAAGGCACTAAGAATATATCGTGTAGGAGAATCTATGTGAGTCATAATCCTCCGACCATCGCTTAAATCAGCAATTTCAATTTTATTAAGTTCATTAATAAGCTCTTTTTCATCAATATATCGCATAGCGTCATTGTTTTCATTTAGGTGTTTGACCGCATTGAGAAGATTAGTTCTAACGATTAAGGCTAGGAAAGCGCAAAACATCTTTCCACTGACTAATTTGTGGTAGTCTAAGCTAAAAAAAACACCATCAAGGTGAGAAATGATATTAAAAAAGGCATCCTCAACTAAATAGTAGCGATGATGAATATTAGTATATTCTTCATATTCGAAGGGAGCGTTGGAAAGCGAACACAAATAACCATAATTATGGGCGGCTTTATCTAACAACTTGTGGTTAGGCTTATAATCAAACTCACCATTTTTTTTGGTGACGCAAATGTAGTAAGGGATTTTTAACTTAATTGGGTCATTAAATAGCAGAAATTGAGTAGTCATACAGACCTTAGTATACATGG
>JAIRNQ010000316.1 GCA_031257955.1 Deltaproteobacteria bacterium
AACCAGCCCCGGTGCTGATCGGAGCCTTCCAGGTACATGTCTGGCCTATCCGGCAAGTAGTCGCGGCTTTCGCAGACCCCGGTGAAAGAGCAGCCGGAATCGAACCAGACGTCAAGGATGTCGGTTTCTTTCTTGAAGTCCGTGGCTCCGCACTCCCGACACTTTTCGTCCGGCGGCAAAAGATCGGCCTCGTCCAGCTCAAACCAAACGTCGGCCCCTTTTTCCTTGAACAGGGCGTAGAGTTTCTCCCCTATGGCCTCGGAGTAATGCCACTGGCCGCATTTCTGGCAAAAGAAAAGGGTGATGGGGACGCCCCAAGACCTTTGGCGGCTGACGCACCAGTCGGGCCTAAACTCGATCATGCCGTGAATGCGCTCCCGGCCCCACTTGGGTATCCAGGTAACCGAGTCTATGGCCTCTAAAGTCTTGGCCCGGAGATCGTTTTTTTCCATGGAGACGAACCATTGGGGCGTAGAGCGGAAGACCACCGGTTTTTTGCAGCGCCAGCAGTGGGGATACTGGTGGGAGAGCTTGTCGGTGGCCAAGAGCGCCCCTTTGTCCTTTAACATCTCAATAATTTTGGGGTTGGCTTCCAGGACCTTAAGCCCGGTCAGCTCCGGAACCTCTTTGGTGAAGCGGGCCAGATCGTCCAGTGGCGAGAAAGTCGGCAGCCCATGGGCTTGTCCGGTCTCGTAGTCCTCCCGCCCGTGGCCCGGGGCCGTGTGGACCAAACCCGTCCCCTGATCGTCGGTCACGTAATCGGCCGGGACGACCTTCGACTCCCGATCGTAAAGCGGGTGGCGGTAAAGGGCCCCGGAGAGCGCTTCGGTCTTCACGTCGCCCAGATCCTCCGGCTGTCCCAAGCCAAAGCGCGGCCAAAGGCTCTCGGCCAAACTCCGGGCGAAGATCAAAACCCTTTCCCCAAAACGGTAAGCCCCGTAGGTATAGAGGGGGTTGTAGGCCACGCCCATATTGGAAGGGATGGTCCAGGGGGTGGTGGTCCAGATGACCAGATAAGTCTCCCGGCCGGCCAGGGCGGGCGACAAGGCCGAAGGATCGGTGATGAGCTTAAAGGCCACGTAGACACTGTCGGAGACGTGGTCTTCGTATTCCACCTCGGCCTCGGCCAAGGCCGTTCGGCAGTTGCCGCACCAAAGGACCGGCTTGGGGCTATGGTAGATCCGCCCGTCCAGGGCCATGCGCCCCAGCTCCCGGGCTATGACCGCCTCGTAGCCGTAATTCATGGTCAGATAGGGATCGCCCCATTCGCCCAAAACGCCCAGCCTTTGGAATTCCTTGGATTGGACGTCGATGTATTTCTTGGCGTACTCACGGCATTGCCGGCGGACGTCCGCCTTGTTCATTTCCCATTTTTTGGCCCCCAAAAGCTTGTCGACTTGATGCTCGATTGGTAAGCCGTGGCAGTCCCAACCGGGCACGTAAGGCGAGTGAAAGCCCATCATGGTTTTTGATTTTATGATAATGTCCTTAAGTACCTTATTTAGGGCCGTTCCCACATGGATTCGCCCGTTGGCGTAGGGCGGACCGTCATGGAGCACCCAGACCGGGCGGCCTTTACCCCGCTTCAAAATGGCGTGGTAAAGGTCCATCTCTGACCACTTTTGGAGTATCTTCGGTTCCAGGGCCGGGAGGCCGGCCTTCATGGGGAAATCGGTCTTGGGAAGGTTTAAGGTGTCTTTATAGTCCATGTTCGCCTAATCCGGTTTCGGTTTGGCCGATCTGGCCGGCCAAACCCCGTTCCCGCCCCGGGTCCGGGGCGGCCAAAAAAAACCATCCGAGTCGGGGCCAACGGCTCCCGGTCTGGCCTTGCCTATACTGGCCTGGCCCAGCTTGCCTGGCCCTATTTGGCTTCGGGGGCCTCGGGCGCGCCGGCGGTCTCGTCCGTTCGGCCCTTGCGGCGGACGGCCTTGAAATATTCGACCACCATCGGCAGCACCGAAATGACCACTATGGCCAGGATGACCATGGTGAAGTTGTCTTTAACCAACGGGAGGCTGCCAAAAAAGTAGCCGGCGGTAATGAATATGGCCGTCCAGCTAACCCCACCGACCAGGTTGTAAAACATGAAACGGGGATAGACCATGTGCCCCACCCCGGCCACGAAGGGAGCGAAAGTTCTAACTATGGGGACGAAACGGGCCAAAATAATGGTCGAAACGCCGTAACGGTCGAAAAAAGTACGTGTTTTGTCCAGATACTTTTTCTTTAAAAAACGCCCGTCCCGGTTCAGGGCCTTGGGCCCTATGTACCTTCCGACCCAGTAGTTGACCGTGTCCCCCAAAAAAGCCGCCGAGGCGATGACCAAAAACAGCGTCAGCGGCGACAGGGGCGAGGCGGCCTGGTGGGAGATGGCCCCGGCGGCGAACAATAGCGAGTCTCCCGGCAAAAAGGGGCATATGACCACCCCGGTCTCCCAAAAGACAATCAGAAAGAGTATCAAATATGTCTGCCATCCGTACTTGCCCACCAAAGCGTTTAGGTGGACGTCGATGTGCAACACGAAATCAACCAACCAAACGATCCAGTCGAAGACGGCCGTTAATAATTCCATGGTTACCTTACGTATCTCCAATATGACTATAAATTAGCGCCCACACCGGGCCGCACCGGGCCGTTCTCGGCCATTTCAGGTCGATTGGCCGGCTTGGCCGGACAAAAACCGCCGGACCAAACCAAACGAAAAGCCCCGG
Organism: Deltaproteobacteria bacterium; assembly: GCA_031257955.1. GTDB lineage: Bacteria > Desulfobacterota > Desulfarculia > Adiutricales > Adiutricaceae > JAIRNQ01. The sequence continues at coordinate 2,712 of JAIRNQ010000316.1, forward strand.
GGCGCCTTTGGTCTGGGCCCAAAGCGCCTGGCTGGCGGCTTATTTAGGGGCGTTTTCCGGAGGTGCCCCGGTCAGGCGGATACGGAGGGGCAGACGGCGGCGATTTCCTCGATGGGGATGGCCCCCTTGCGGAAGATCCAGGGCACGGGCCCGGCCATGTCCACCACGGTCGAAGACAGGCCCCCAGCGGTCGGTCCGGCGTCCAGGATCAGATCGACCTGGCCAGGGAAATATTCCAAAACTTTATCGACCGTGGTCGGCGGCGGGAAACGGTGGGGGTTGGCGCTGGTCCCGGTAATGCCCCGGTCGACCATTCGGATGAGTCTTCTGGTCGAGGCCAGTCCTTCCACCCGCAGGCCCACGGTTTTGGCCCGGCCCAAAAGCAGGCCGTGCAGCCCGGTGTGACCCGGCATCAAAAGGGTTAAAAGTCCCGGCCAAAACTTGTCCATCAGGGCCTCGGCCTGGGCGCTGACCTCCATGGCGTAACTGTGGCTCCTGAGCTTTTGGTCGATTAAAAGCAAATAGGCCCGCTCGGCCTTACGGCCCGGCTTAAGGGCGCTTAAGCGCTCCAGGGCGTCGGGCTTGTCGGCCAGGGCCATGAGGGCGTAGAAGGACTGGGTCGGCCCAACGATCAGCCCGCCCGACAAAAGAATGTCGGCGGCCGGGGCCAAGTCGGCGTAGCTGGCTTCGTTTGGGTCTATTTTAATTACCTTGGTCAAATCGTTCCCGTCCCAAAGCCTCCCCGGCGCAACCTTTCGCCCCTTCGGAGCGACCGTTTGCCCCTCCGCGGGAACCTTTCGCCCTTCCGGCCAAACCTTTCGGCTAAACGGTAAACGCCTTCCGTCTAAACGGTAGCCGTTGGCGTAAAGCGGCCTACCTGGACGGCCCGGCCGGCACCGGCCAGCCCTCTGATGACCACCGAAACAAGCTACTCTTTCCATTATAACGGGCCCCGATAATTCTATCAAGACCCGTAAAAGCCCCAAAAATTGGGCCCATTTTCGACCCGGGACCATTTCCCGCCCCCGGCCAAAGCCCGGCGCCTGGCCCAAGAGGCCCGCGGGCGCCCCCAAACCCAATCCCGGGCCGGAAGGGTACCAAAATGGCCCCAGTTTTCATAAACAATTTTGACGTTCGCGCCGCAAACGGCTATTGACACGGCCTATTTTTGCTGGCATTATGAATCAATACCGCCAAATCGCGCGGCGCCGCTACCGGCTCGGGACAACCCCGCCCGCTAACCTTTTACGCGTTTCGGGCGCCTGGTTAACGGGTTTTTGTCCCCATCCGTTTCCGGCCGCGCTGGCGTAACAACGACATCCATTTTACCCGGATAATCGACTTGAGGGTCCCTATACCATTGGCCCCTTCACCGAACCAGGAGGTAGTCCATGCCGGAAGACCAAGCAGCCCCGGATTGCATGAAAGAAGAAACCAGGCTAATTACCGGCCCGTGTCCCAAGTGCGGCGCCGAGTTGGAGTTCTTTAGCGTTACCGAGCTTCGCAACCAGAAACATTGCTATAGCTGCAAAGCCCCCTTTGACGCCCAGGCTTTTGCCGACAAGTTGGGCATTTCCATCTAACCGACCATCGCAACCCATTAAACGGCGGCCCCCGGGCCGCCGCGCCCATAACCGCCC
>JAIRNQ010000323.1 GCA_031257955.1 Deltaproteobacteria bacterium
TCCCCATCGACAATCGCTCCCTAAGATGGCCCCGGATCCCCCGGTTATGCCAACGGCTATCCCCATCGACAATCGCTCCCAAAGATGGCCCCGGATCCCCCGGTTATGCATCCCCATCGACAATCGCTCCCTAAGATGGCCCCGGATCCCCCGGTTATGCCAACGGCTATCCCCATCGACAATCGCTCCCCAATACTCGGACTTACAATACCCGGACTTGCCCTACACGAGTCCGGCCAAGGGCCTGGGTTTTTCACAGATCGATCAGGTGGCTCTCAAGAATCTGGTCGGTCCGAAAGCCTTCCAGGCCCAGGGCATATTCAAAGCTGGCCACGATAGAAGAGAGCTTGATTGGTCCGACCAATTGGGAACCGGTAACGTTTACGCCAAAACGTCTGGCTTCCCTTTGGCAGAACTCAAAAACCCTTTGGATTGGAAGATTAATACAATCGAACATATTCATGGAAACCACGACGCCTTTATGTTCCGGGAACTTGACGCCCACGGCCCGTATGGAACCGAAGCCCCCGCTGGGTCCCCGCACGGCCTTGGCGATGGCCTTGGCCACGGCCAGCTCTTCGGTATCCAGAAAAATGTTATAGGCGGTCAGCCCGTCGGCTTCGCAGCTCACAATCGTTCCCCCGGCCTTGTCCGAGAGTAGCCCATCGGTGCTGAAGTCGGGTTTGCGGGCATCGTATTCGCTAAGTCTTTTGGGATCGCCTTTGATTTCTTTCAAGAGATCCCTTAAGCCCTCGTATTGGCCGGCCCGGAGGAAGGCGAAAGAGGACCGATCCGGGGTGCGGGCGTTAACGCCGGCGAAGAATACTGGCACTTTGGAGTTTTCAAAAAACTCTTTGCCGATTTCTTCGGCCAGAGCCCGGCACTCTTCGATAGTGATATTATGCAGCGGGAATATGGGGAGGGTATCCTCGGCCCCGATGCGGGGATGGGTCCCCTTGTGCTTGGACATATCGATAAGCTCGGCCGCTTTGGTGCCCATCTTTACCAGAGCCTTTTTTAGGGGCCCCGGCTCGCCGATAATGGTCACGACCGTTCTGTTGAAATCCCGCTCCGGCTCAACGCTGACCAGCTTTACCCCGGCTATTCCCTTAACCTCGTTGGTGACGGCTTCGATGGTTTTCGCGTCCTGACCTTCGCTAAAATTGGGCACGGCCAAAACGTATTGTTTATCCCCTGACATGACGATCTCCTAAATATTTCGTCCCGAGAACGATATTTCTAAATAATTAACCTTATTTTTGTAATTAAGGTTAAGCTCTTAATTATGTGCCCAAGGTTTTCCGAATCCGGTAGCCGGTCGAACGATACCCGCGCAAGTCTTGGCCGACCTTTCCGACCGACCAAACGGGCCTTTCCGGTTTGGCCGCGTTTAGTCAAAAATAGTTAAAAGCTTTAGCTGCCCTTCCAAAACGCGGCTGGCCTCGGATAGGTTGTTTTCAAACTTTATGCCCATATCCTTAACCTCGCGTTTCAAGATCGTAAGGTATTCAACGTCTTTGAGCGAGGGGAGGTTGATGGCCACGTTCATCATGGCCCCGTTAAAACCGGTTCGGCAGCATTGAAGTGCCACACCAAGATCGCTGGCCGTGGAGGGGTTAAAGCCCATCTTGGCCAGCTCGGCGCCGATTCGGGAAACCTGGAGACATAACCTGGCCGTGGTCATGGGGGCGTTGATGGCCGTTTTGTAGCCGGTCTGGATGGCCGCCTGGCGAACGGCCTTTTCTTGGTCCGTTGACTTGGGGCGCCCAAAGGCGGCCATTACTTCGTTAAAGGCCTGGGCGTCCAGATCGACCATCTCGGCCAGCTTTGTCCCCATGCCCTTAGCTTCGAGGATGATTTGTCGGTAGCGGTCGTGGTTGTCCGACAACTCTTGCCGGGCCAGCGAAAGCTCGGCCACCATGGCCATCAGAGAAGCGGCCAGGGCCCCGTTGTAGGCGCTGACGCTGCCACCCCCTGGGGCCGGGGCCTTGGAGGCCAGAATATCGAGAAACCCCTTGCCGTTAAGCTCCATTAACATAATCGCTCCCGTTAGCTTTGACGCCTTGACGTTTTAAGGCCTTAGCACCTCAAATAACGCGGCTAAGTGATGATTGTCGTTAACCCTAAACCATTTGCCCAAACGGCCAACTAACTTCGCAAAGCCCTACCACTTTTAGCTGATGATTGTCGTTAACCCTAAACCATTTGGCAAACGGCCAACGAACTTCGCAAAAATCCTGCAGAGATTAGTTTTTGGGCAACAAGGCCACGGCCCGTATCGGCGAGCCGCTACCGGCCCGAATCTTTAGGGGCAATCCCATGTAGAGAAAGCGTCTTCCGACCAACCGATCCAGGTTGCAAAGGTTTTCCGTGTTGGTGGCCCCGTATTGTCCGCAGGCCCGGTGACCGGAGTAGTCTAGATCGTCGGGGGTAAGGTCTATGGCCGGGGCGTCCACGCCCAAGTTAACCACCCCTTGCCTGAAGAGCCATTCGGCCGAGGCGAAGTTAACCCCGGAGTGCCTGGCCTCGGGACCGCCGTAGCCGCGGTCGGGGTAGGTCCGTTCAAAATGCCCGGTGTACATCAGGAAGATATCGCCCGGCTTTATTTCCAAGCCAGTCTTAGTCAGTTGTTCTTTGAAGTCATCGATTTCTATGTAATTGGGATATTTGATATGGGAGACGTCCACGCAGATGCCTTCGCCCCAGAAAAGTTTCAGGTCCATTTGGTCGATGGTCGGACCGTCGGGCTTAAACTCCCAGATGGCGTCCGAATGTGTCGGGCCATGCTCGGACATGAGAAGGTTCCGCGCCGAAAAGCCCAAGGTCTTTGAGCCGGTGGCTTTCATGTTCTCCTCATGGGTTTGGTTGATCATGACGAAAGTCTTCTGGTGCATGCCAAATACTGGCATGCCTTCGTAGATATCCTGGGAAAGATCGATTAGTTCAAACTTTTCGTGCCAGAGGCTAGACATGGTTCCCTCCCGCTTATCTTGGCCAGGCTGGCCTTATCCCGTTTATCCGCCCGACGCCAAAAGGGGTCAGGCGGATACCGATTGTCGCCGCCCAAGCCTTCGAGGCCAAAACCTCCCACTTGATTTGACCGGCCAGCAGGCAGACCGACTGGCCAGCGGCGTGCCCGCCAGGGCCTTGGGATCTATTCGATCTAGGCAGCCTTGAGGGCCTTGGGATCTATTCGATCTAGGCAGCCTTGTTGGTCTTGGAGGCCTTGTATTCGGCCAAGGTCATGACCTTGCCGAAGATGCCGATGTCCACTAGGCCGTGTTCATGCATTTCCTCGGTCTTGGAGGCGCAGCAGTCGCTGATGGCCACGACGCTATAGGTATGGTACAAGGCGTCCGAGGCGGTGGAACGGACGCAGACGTTGGTCCAGGTCCCGGTCACCACTATCGTGTCGATACCCTCTTCCCGAAGAAAGAGATCCATATCCGTGTAAGCAAAAGCGCTATGGCGGCGTTTTTGGACGACATAGTCGCCTTTTTTCAAATCCGGCCGCAGTTCGTCAATGAAGTCGGACCCCCAAGTGCCTTTGATGGCGTGAATCGGGCGAACCCGAAAATCCTTGTCGTTTTGACGGTGGGCTTCCTGGATAAATATGACCTGGATACCATTGTCATGGGCGAAGGCAATCAGCTCTTGCAATTTGGGGATGATGGTTCTTCCGGCCGGGCAATAGAGTGCCCCTTTGGGATCGGCGAAATCGTTGAGCATGTCTATGATCACGATGGCATCTTTACTCATGGGTATAAATCTCCTGAAAAGCGATGACGGAAATGTGCTGTATTATGGGTATGCGACCGACACCGACCGTTACCGGCCGGCCGATTGGCTAGAGCCCCTTGCGATTTTAGCGACAGGCTTTAGTGCGGTTGGGCCTTTGGCCGCTACCCTTAGAACTATTTAACGAGGGTGGAGCCGGGCCAAACGCCGATCAATGGCGTTTGGCCCAGTCCATGGTCTATACAACTTTCGCCACAAGGCCAAACGGCGATAGTTTCGCGCTTTGCCTTAATCAGTGGGCTTTAATAGGTGATGGTGCGGGGCAAAGCGCTGATAGTTTGCCGCTTTACCAGCTGTCCAAAGCCCGGCTTGGCCACGACCCCTTGCTCGAGGGTAAAAACGTCGGTTCCCCTAACGATGGTCCGGGTGACCTTACCCTTAAGCTTCATGCCGTCAAGCGGGGTGTATTTGTTGAGGCACTGGATTTTCTTTTGGTCGATGGTCCATTCCAGGTTCGGGTCTATGAAAGTGAAGTCGGCGTCGGCGCCCACGATTAGCGCCCCTTTCTTGGGATAGAGGCCGTATTGCACGGCCGCCGAGGTCGAGAGGACCTCGACCAGTCTGGCCAGGGTCAGGCGGCCTTTGTTATAGCCTTCGCTTACGGTCACCGGAACCATGGTTTCCGTCCCGGGGATACCCGGAAAAGCCGTCCATATATTCATCCCGGCCTTATCTTTCTCTTCGGAGACGCTATAGGGGGCGTGATCGGTGGCCATGAAATCCACGCTCCCGTCGGCCAAGCCTTTCCAGAGGATTTCGTTGTCTTCCTTCCGGCGCAGGGGCGGGGCGATCTTGGCGAAGGCCCCGTGTTTGGTCATGTCCTCTTGGGCGTTCAGGGTCAGATAGTGGGGGCAGGTTTCGGAGGTGACGTTAAGGCCCCTGATTTTGCCTTCCTTTATCAGCTGGGCCCCGATGCCGGTACTCATGTGGACCACGTGAAAGCGGGCCCCGGTCTCTTCGCTGTAACTGACGCAAAGCTGAATGGCCACCTTCTCGGCCAGGATCATGCGGGCCTCGGCCCAGGCCGGACCGTCGAGGCGGCCGGCGGCCTTAAGCTTTTCGACGTTGAAGTCGCAGATGGCAAAGTTTTCGCAGTGAACTCCCACGGGGAGACCGGTTTTGGCCACGGCGATAAAACACTCCAGCATCTCGGGATCGGTTACCCGGGGATAGGTGGGCACCGAGGGGGTCATATAGACCTTGAAAGCCACTACCCCAGCGTCGGCTTGCTCCTGAACCACTGCCAGGGCGTCGTTCCGGACGTCTTCGCCGGTCACCCCGCCCCACATGCCAAAGTCGACCACGGCCTGGGGATAGAGGTGCGACAATTTAAAATTGAGGTTATCCACGCTGCGAACCGAAGGGACGCTGCAGCAAGGCATGTCGATTACGGTGGTTACCCCGCCGACGGCCGCCCCGCTGGTCCCGGTAAGGAAAGTTTCCCGATGGGTAAAACCTTGGTCCATGTAATGGGTGTGGGAGTCGATGCAACCGGGCAAAACCAGCAAGCCCTTGGCGTCAACCACCCGGGTGGCTTCGACCGGAGCGTTCTTTAAAAACCCGATAATAACTCCCTTATCCACTAATATATCGGTAACGGCGGTATTGTTTAAAACACCGGTAGATATGGTAGCGTTCTTAATCAGCAGATCATACGCCATGAATATCGCCTCCTCGTGAGTTCCTGGTCCTTAACCCAGGTATAGAGATAAGGTTTCCATAAAATATCTTTGATATCGCATAATTGTCATGGTAATTCTCTTACGAGATTTAACGTTGACAAGAACGGCCTTATTTAATAGGCTGTGTAATGTAACGTTACCCCCACCGCCCAGGAGAACACCTTAAGCGGTTTTACCCAATCGTTTCAAAGACTTATGTCTCCTATCGCCACTCGGGTGGGGGCCCCAAGAAATAATACGGCAAAGTATATTGGCCTGTCGCGTAAACCTTTTTTCCGGAACCCCTTTGGTCCCGGCGGCTTCCTAGCCAACGGCCCGATGGATAACCCATGGCCCGGAGAGCCCATGGCCTATATAACCCATGGTTTGGCTGGCCGGTCGCCTAAATTCCTTTGGGCGCCAATTTGGCCCTTGAGTCTTCTTCGCCCAAGTTAGTCTGGCCGATCATCCGTCGGTCGTCCTTAGCCCGCCCTACCCGGCTTCGGGAGGCGGCTCGTTCCGTCTGTGCCCATGAATGGCATCCAGTCGTTAAGCGTGAGCAGTTAGGCGTCTGTCGTTAGCAACTTGGCCTTGGCCACCTAGCGATAGCCTCCTGCCGTGGGCCGCTTGGCCTTGGCCGCCTAGCGATAGCC
>JAIRNQ010000346.1 GCA_031257955.1 Deltaproteobacteria bacterium
CGGCGGTGGAAGGAAGATCTTGAGTGACCCGCTATCACCCTACCCATAAAAGCTCGCTTTTCCCAGAGGGCCCAACAGGCCGCTTCAAACGCGCCCCTAACCCTTTGTGTCACCTCAAGTCCATGGTAAACCTTTCGTTGTGGGCTTAAACCAGATTGAGTTGACGCTCTAGCGCGACCAGTCGGCACGGAAGCGATTATTGTCGTTCGATAGGGGTTTATCATTTATATAGTCACCACCCAAGCCCGACCAGTCACCAAATGAATCATGGTTGCAGTTCGTTAGTGGCCGTAAGCCAGTATCAGTTAAAATTTTGAGTAACCAAATGACCAATTAATTTTTACAGAGTTCCTAACGGTCTCCAACTGTCACGGGGATGATTCTAAGTTGGTTGTAACGGCCTTAACCCAAATCAAACCAAACCTTACGACGAAGGGCGCCCAAGCCCGGTACTCTTAGGTCTTGTCAACGATAAGGCTAGGAGGGTTAAGGCCTGGGGGTGGGAGGGTGGGTTGGCCGCGAGGCCGAAGCCAAAGAAGGGGTTAAAGACGGCGAAAAAGAAGGCGGCCAAAACAGACCATTCAGGCGGGGGAGCTTACATTCGTAAAAAATTTCGTAAGGCTTTGTGTCTTTAATGCCGCCGCGATCGTTCATCCAAACGCTATAACCCAAAGAAACATCAAACATATACTCTCATAAAAACATGTTTGAATTATATCACTTAAATAAGTTTTTATAGCTGCGGACCTATAACAACGTAAGAAGGCTCTGAAAAATGACTATTGTCTAAGGGCCGCCTCCAAAATGACGGCTAGCCTACCTCCCGCCGAACTAGGGCAAAAGGCGTTTCACCTAGCCCCGAAAACTTCAGCCCCATAAGACCTTTGGAGTTGGTTGGCTTTCATCTAAAGTCCGCTGGCGACTTTTCTCCCACCTCACTTAGCCCAAGTCAATATCGCCCAAATCAATGTCGCCAAGGTCCATATCGTTTAGGTCCAGCTTGTCCTGAACCGGGCCGTCCAGCTGTGCGCCCGTCGTCGCGACCGGAGCGGTCAAAGCCGAAGCGGCCAGCTGTGTGCCCGTCGTCGCGACCGGAGCGGCCAAAGCCGAAGCGTCCAGCTGCGCGCCCGTCATCGCGACCGGAGCGGCCAAAGCCGAAGCGGCCAGCGACCCGCCGGTCTTCGTAACCGGCGCGGATATAGGGAGGCCCTTTGGGGCAGGCTTTTCGGTAGTGACTGGGGCAATGGCACCAGGGCCTGACATGGGCTCTGGGAGCTGGCTGGCGGGTATACCGGGCGTGGGGTTTAGGGCCAGCTCTTCAGCCATGGGTAAATAATGGGCCACCCCGGGACCCTCGAAGGGCTGGTTCAGGATTAGGTTAACCAAGCCCTCGTCGAACTCACCTTGGCTGCCTTCCTTGAGGAGCTTATAGACCTCGTTGGCCGGCATGCCTTCCTTGTATTGGCGCTTGCTAATCAAAGCGTCAAATACATCGGCAATCCTCAGTATTCGACCAACCAAGCTAATGGATTCACCTTTGAGCCGGTTGGGGTAACCCTGCCCGTCCAGGCGCTCGTGGTGTTCGTTTATGGCTCTCATGACTTGCTCGGGTAGCTTTATTTCCTTCATGATTTCTGAGCCGATGCTCGGGTGTCGGCGCATCACGTCCATTTCCTCATCGGAAAGCTTTCCCGGTTTGTTAAGGATGTTGTCTGGAATGCCCAGTTTGCCCACGTCGTGAAGAAGGCCGCCCAGGTAAATGTTTTCGATGTCGGCTTGGCTCAAGCCCACCTTAAGGGCTAGCTCCTTGGCCAGCTCCGCCACCCTGGACGAATGGCCGGCGGTGGTTGGATCTTTGGCGTCAACGGCACCCATGATTATGCGGATGAGGCCCATGAATAGCTCTTGCCTTGCCCGATACTCCTCGAGTGCCTTAAAATGCATGGCTGCCGACAAAACCAGGGCTGCCAAGCTCTTCAACGTCTCCGAACTCTTTCGCCCCACCCAGCCCAAAACAGTATACTGGCCTACCCGGGACTCCAAATCCGGAAGGCCGATGAGAAGCCGGTTAACCCCGCTTTTAGAGTAGATAACCGAAGCCTCAAGACTCTCGCCGCCTAGCCTTTCCGGGGCCGGCAGTTGGCTTAGGGCCGACTGGATTTCCGAGTCCAGGGCCGAAACAGTGGCCGAGAGAAGGGATACGCCGCTCCATTTTTCTATTTCGGGCCAATGGTCGCTCAGGTAAGCCGGAAAGGTAGTGACCACATCGGTAAAATCCAAACGCCCCATGAATAGGACCGAATCGATGGAGAGTCTCTGTACCTGCCAATCGGAGGTCAGGAACCTAAGCTTAATTACCACCAACAAACCGAAAGATACCAGACAGAGAACCAAGGGAAACAAGGGCGGGAGCCAAACCTTTAGCGTGACGAAAACTTGGTAAGTTGAGATCAGCCAAGCGGCCAGGACCAAAACCAGCCAAAGCAAGGAGAGGTTTAGCCTCCTGCGGTAACTGGCCCGGGCGTTTAAGGCCCCGGCCATAGCCCCCAGGCAAGCCATCAGCCCAGCGCAAAAGGCCGCCCAAAGTTTGGCGGCCGGGAAAGGAACCCAACCGTGCATCAAAGTCTGGGCGGCGTGGGCCACGTATAGAGTGCCTGGGATGACCTGGCCCCGCCCGATGGAGTAATGGTCCGAGGCCCCCCCGGCGTTAACCCCCACCACGACCACCGCCCCCCTAAAGGCCTCGGGCGGGACCAACCCCTTCAACACGTCAGAATACTCATAGACCGGAAACTCGGTGGTCGGATGGTGTACCTTGTAGTTGAAGTTTTCAGTTAGCTGGATCCTATTGTCTCCCGTCTCCATTAAGTAACCAAACTCGTTTTGAGTTATAGAGCGGACGGTCCCGCCGGCATTTTGAAAAATGGCCAAAGGCAGCGAAGGGACGGTGTTGTCACCGTAAGGCCACAAAAGCCGATAGTCGCGCGTTATCCCGTCGGCCTCAGGCTCGACGTTGGCCATGCCCATATCCAAGACCGACCGGGCCATCTCCTGAAAGGGTAACAATATCTCGGTCTCGCCAGAAGTCTCGTTTTCCACCATCAGCCCGGCCGCGATAACCTTTTCCGAGCGCACAACCGCCTCCGCAAGTATGGCGTCATCCACGGGGTTGGACATATCTGGGAAAAGAATATCAAAAACCACCAGCTTGGCCTGTGACAAACGCCCCAACAGCTGGGCGTGAAGCTGGCGCGGCCAAGGCCAATTTTGAACCTCCCGCAAGCTTCTCTCCATGGCCAAAACTACGATAAACCTCTCGGGCACCGGCGGCGGCGTAACCCTGGCCTGATAGAGGTCAAAAATGGCCATTTCCTGACGCTCCAAAGCGTCGGGAAAAACCAGCGTGAGTCCCACCCCAAAGAACACACAGACGGCGATCAAAATGGCCGTTCCAATTTTATTGCGGAGAAGGTTAAACAAGTAAAAGCGCCTTTTAGTTAATGATTAATGGCTAAGTAGATCACATGAACTGAACCATATAATAATTTATTAATATAACTAAAGTCTATATATAAAATCACATTAAGATACATATTTACTAGGTATTATTTATAATAATCTAATAAGAACTATCTATTAACTTTTTTGGGCACCAAATTTATGAGTTTTTAGAAATATAAATTATAGAGCTATAGATCAACATTACTTATTTGCTTATTTAAATATATATTATAATAATTATTGCTACCATTACTACCGTAAACAAACTGTGTTCATCATTGTATTATTAAGCGTCTGATTATAGGTATTACCAATCATACTTAAAGTTCTTGCCGCAAAAAAGACACTACCATAATAACTAATGTCACTAGTCCAATATTGACTTAGGGACCAACCTGCCGCCCTTGCCGCTCCCCTACCCCTAGCTGCACTGGAAAAGTCGGCGATCCTGCGCAATTGGTCAAAAGATGGCAACTTTGAATTCAGCGCTGAATAATAACTATTACCGGCTGCGGCCCATCCCGATCCGTCGTTCGTGCTAAACGTAACGTTCTCTCCAGGATAAGTTATGATAAGATCCGGAGGTTGGTTATTAACGCTACCGCCGCAATAGTTGGCGGCCTCAAAATTATTTGAAATTGAACTAAAATCATTACCAGGGTCTAACGCCGTTTTATACTTATCAGCCCAGATCTTCCCGAAAACTGGCGGGCCCGCAAAGATTGACAACGGCCCTGGGCCAAAGCTCACGTCAACGGTTTCAGAATGCGAAATGCCGCCAATGTTCGTCGTGGCTTTGAGAGTGACGGTTCGCAATCCCACCACGTCCGTCAATTTGGCCACGTTCTCGGTGGGAGCCGTGCCCCGGACTTCATCGTTTGTCCAGTTGGAAAAGTTACTGCCTTCTCCCCAGGCTAGGCCATGCCGTTCGTTTGGCCCTCTATTCCACCACGGTTCCGAGGAATTTACGACCCTTTCTACAGTCCAAATCACGTCTCCTGGCGGGGCTTGGCCGTCGACAAGGAACGTTATGGTAGCCGTGCTCATATAGTAGGTTGACGGATCGATGAAATTATAATTATCGATAGATACTTGAGCGCTGGCATATCCGCTTTCCAGTTCCACCAAATAATCATGCCCTCCGACGTTTATGGCGACTTCCGACTGTCCCGGTGGGCCTTGTATTTTCATCACAAACTCGCCTTGGGGGTTAGTGGTAAACGATTCCGTCTGCTGGCCAGTTGAAGGATCAATGATAGTAAGGGTATGGGGAAGGGAACTTACGTCTGAGGTTGGCACGGCTTCAGTCCCCTCGCCGGTAAGGCTGCCGGTCGCGACTCCGGTCCCGCCCATGGCCAAGGCCGAGCCGACCGAGGGAGCGAGCTGGGCGATGGTTCCGGAGGCAGTTGCCGTGCCCGTGGTGGCCGCGGAAGTTGCGGCCTGTGCCGGGGCAGCTGGGGCGGCTGCGGGAGAAGGGGTTGGCGTTGAGGGAGAGGGCACCGATGGGCTGGCCCCGGTCTGGGCGCCGGGGGTGCTTACTGCGTCGCCAAAACCCTGCGGGTCCATTTTATCCAGGAGGCTCGGGTCCACGCCTTGCCATTCCCCGGACGGGACGCTCAGGCCCCCTTGCTGTAGATAGTTGGCGAACTGGGAAGACGTCAGTTGAAAGCCACCGCCCGGGCCAACCAATTGGGAGACGCCGTTTCTGCCAAGGGCCAAGACTTGCCCCTCTATGGTGTTGAGGGAGGAGCTGCCGTCGATGGCAACGGTAATGGTAAAGTGGGTACCCCTGACGGCCGCGGCAATCAAGGGAGTGACCACCCTTAGCGGCTGGCCCGGCACGACCACCACCTCGGCCTGGCCTTTGGAAACGGTAAACTGGCCTGACTTCCCGCCCCCGGGCGTGACCTTGGCCGAGGTCGCCGTGACCGGCTGGCCGTCTTTCCAGGGTCGGCTGTTGGGATCGATTTCCCCGTCGTAGCTAACCAGGGTCTCGTCTTTGAGGTTAACCGTGGCCTTGCCGTTGTCCGACGACAGGCTCACCTCCCCTGGGCCAACTATCAAAACCGAATCCCCGGGCTTGATAAAATCGCCGGTTTTGGCCGTGCGCCAAGTCCCGGCCGAAAGTATCTCCGCCTGGCCCATGACGCTAACCACCCGGGGGCCGGACTGGGCCCAGGCTTGGGGCGCCAACAGAAACGTGACCAGGGTTAGGGCAATGGTTAGAACCAGGCTCAGCGGCAAGGTCGGGGTAATTGGGAATATCGGCCTGGGGGAGGGGGACAGTTTTTCGGGCATAATGGTTCTCGTTAAGGTGAATTGGGGATACTGATGAAGACCTATATGGGGACCCGATTACCCGGGCCCTTTACCTCTTTCTGGCGCTGGATTGGCTAACCCTGGGCTAGCCCAGTGTATCCGAGATCTCGTATAAACTGGGCTTGAAGGTAGAAGGTTAGGAGGAGACTTTAACCTGAACCCCTTTGGCCGGGTTGCCAAAATAATCGGTTATGACAATTTTGAAGACATTATTGCCCATGTTTATGGCCCTGACCAGGTAGGTGCCGGGTTTGGCCCGATACTGGAGGATCATGTCGTTTTGGCGGTTAACGAAGTCGTGCCGGGAGCCATCGACGGATCTGAGCTCGGTGACGTTGGAGGCGGTCAGTTGATCTACCAAGGGCACGCCGAAAAAATAGTTCAAAGACAGGCCCAACTTGGTTTCGGTGTGGGTTTTGGCCGTGCGGGTCTCGCCGGTAAAGGAAAAGAGGGGCACCGGTGTCCAGCTCAGTCCCATGACCCAAACTCGGGGATTGGAGGTCAGGCGGTCAGCTTGGCCAAAGGGGGAGACCATTTCCCCAAACCATTCCTCCATGGCGGCGTTCAGGGCCAATTGTTTATAGAAGGGCAGATAACCGGTCAGCTTGGCGTCCCATCCCTCGGCCGGCCTCTCCTGGACGTAGCGGCCGTCGTAGTCTTT
>JAIRNQ010000023.1 GCA_031257955.1 Deltaproteobacteria bacterium
TGTCAAGAGCCTTGGGCTAAGCGGGGCTTAGCCCAAGGCCATTGGTCGGTTCCGGCTATTTCAAACAGTTGTCGATCAGGTAATCGGCTAGACAACCAAGCTGAATGGCCATGGTCACGGCACCGGGATCCAACTCCCCCAGCCCTTTGTTGGGCCGGTAACTGGCTCGCCCTTTTACGGCTTCCATGCCCCTGGTGGCTTCCGCCCCGGAGGCCGCCCCGGCCTTTAGGGCCAGAAGGGCGGCCCTGTCGTCGCCCTCCACCAGCGCCTCCCGGTAGGCGACGATCCCGGCCAGGAGGCTATCGAGCATGGTTTTAAAACCCGGTTTGGCTTGGCCGCGGTCGCCGATGGCCTTGGCTTGGGCCTCCAGCGTGGCCAAAAGAGTCTCGACGTCCAGGCTATCTTTCCCCTGGGCCAATATTTCTTCGGCCACCTTGGCCGCCGCCAAATAGGCGCTACCGTATAAAATCCCCGACGATCCGCCCACGGCCGACATCATAATCGACCCGGTTTTCCTGAACATGGCCGGAAGGCTAAGCTTGGCGAGCTCTTCCGAGGCGGCCATAATTTTGCCGAAGCCCAAACTCAGATTGGCCCAGTGATCCCCGTCCCCGGTCTTGGCGTCCAAGGCGGTAATGTAATCCCCGTTGGCGGCCAACTCGCGATAAGCCGCGGCCAAATAGTCCATAAAATCCCGGGCGGTCATTGAAAACCCCATCACTGTAACCTTTCCCAATAGGTGGCGGCTCTATAACCACCTATGGCCGGCGGCTGGCCATAGCTGGCATCAAAATACTCAATTAAGTTGCTGATGGTCATTGACAACGCCAACACTTACCCTTTTCCTTGAGGCCCGGGGTATCGGCCGGGGCGAAAAGGTATTGTTTCAGCTCGTCGTCTAGCCGCAGGATGGAAATCGAGGCCCCGACCATGTCCAGCGAGGTCATGAACTCGCCAACGTAATAGCGGATGGGGTCCAGGCCCCGTTTTTTGATTAGCTTATCCACCTCGGCCGCCATTATGTACAGTTCCATGAGGGGAGTGCCGCCCAACCCGTTAACCATGACGGCGCATTCGCGGTCGCGGTAATCGAGATCGATAAGTATTTTTCCGATCATGTATTCGGCGGCCTCGAAGGCGATCATGGTTTTCACCCTCTCCAAGCCCGGCTCGCCATGGATGCCCATGCCCAGTTCCATTTCATCGTCGGCCATCTCGAAACCTGGCTTGCCTACGGCCGGCAAAACGCAAGAGGAGAGCGAAACGCCAAAACTGCGGACGTTATCTATGGCCTTCTGGGCGACCCTTGTAACTTCAAACAGATTTAGCCCGGCCTCGGCCGCCGCCCCGGCCAGCTTATGGACAAATATCGTCCCGGCCACGCCTCGCCTTCCGGTAGAGAAAGTGCTGTCGGGCACGGCCACGTCGTCTTTGACGATAACCTCGGCCACTTCAATGCCCAGGTCCCGGGCCAGTTCGGCGGCCAGGCCAAAGTTCATGATGTCGCCCGAGTAATTTTTGACAATCAAAAGGACTCCCATCCCACCGTTGGCCATCTCGATTCCTTTAACGATGGCGTCCGCGGAAGGAGAGGCGAAAACGTTGCCGACCACGGCCGCGTCTAGCATTCCCGGGCCAACGTAACCGGCGTGGGTCGGTTCGTGGCCGCTGCCGCCGCCGGAAACCAAACCAACTTTTTTGCCAAAATCCTTACGACCGATAACCCTGGACTCAGGCTCAAGCCTGACCCCGGGATTAACCAAAGCCAAGCCCCGTAACATTTCCTCGACCACCGCGTCCGGATTGTTGATTAGCTTTCTCACCGCCTGCCTTTTCCTTCAAAAATATCGTTGGTCACGCCCTTATTTTGATAGAACGTGGGGATGTCAATAAACCTGTTGGTTTTTTTTAAAGCGTAGGCCATGCCAAAGGCCGCCACCGAAAGCCCTATGTCCTTAACCATGAAGGCATATACCAACAAGGCCGGTGCCCCCAACAAGCATAGGTACCATAATAATTTTTTTACTCTCATAATCTTTACCTTTTTTGGATATTTTAGCTTTTACTTGTGAACGAGTCCAAATTCAAACCTTTTTGCCCATCTCTTTTCTCGCTTGGTATATCTCTCTTGGTTTTCCGGCCCAAAATCCTCCGAAAGGGCGGATTTTGGGCGTTATTGTTTTGACGGTCAGGCAACTTAGCCAACTATGCCCAGTTTGCGCATCATGTAGTCGATCTCCTCCTCGGAAAAAGCTTCCACGTTATCGTAGCCAACGATGGCGGCGGCCCGCAGACAGACCTCGGCCACGTCTTCCACGTATACGGATTTAAGATAGGCTTCGTAGATGTTGGTCCCTATGGTCAAGAGTCCATGCTTTTGGAGAAGGACCGCCTGGGTGCCCTCGATTCCCTTGACCGCCGAAAGGGCCAACTCCTTGGTTCCGGGAAGCTCGAAGGGCGCCACCCGACAGAAGCCGCCGTACATAAAGGCCTCGCATAGCACCGGTTTTACCGGTTTGTTAAGCACGGCGAAAGTGGACGACTGGCGGGCGTGGGTGTGGCAAACGGCGTTAATCTCCGGCCTAGCCCTCAGTAAGGCCAAATGCATTTCCGTTTCGCTACTTGGCGAGAGATTTTTCTGGTTTTCTAGGATCTTGCCGTCCAGGTCCATAACGATAAGGTCCTTAGCCTCGAAGGAAAACCGGGACTCGGCGTGGGGGGTGATGGCCAACTGATTCAGGTCCCTGTCAATCATGCTAAAATTGCCGCCGCCGTGGTGGCAAAGCCCCGATTCCTCGGCTAACCGGGATATGCGCAATACTTCCTCTTTTATCGCGTCTAACATCGTATACCTCGATAGTTGTTTATATGTTTACCGATTGCCGGAAGGCAGCCCTTCCGGCAATCGTTTTTAGTTAACGGGCCATGCGGACCAAGGCGTCGGCTTCTTCCTTCCTCATCCACTTAAAGTAGAAGACGGAGAGTACGACGAATAGGGCCACCCCCAGTAAGAACGGGGTACGACCATCCAAAGAATTGACGAATATCCAACGGACTTCCGAAATGTCCATACCCCACCAGGCCATCAACTGGCCGTCGGGCAGCTGGGCGCCGTTCTCCAAGGCCAACTGGCTGAGCATGGGGGCGAAATCCGAGGCGCTCCAACAAAGAATTGGCACCGTCAGGTAACTGATGATGAGCATCTTAATTAAGTGGCCCTTGGTAGCCAAAAAAATTGGAGCGACAATGCTGGGTCCCATAAGGTTTCCAAAAGGAAAGACAATATTTCCCGGCAAGACCATGGCCACGCCCAGGGCCACGGGGATGGTTAATATGATGGTGACCCAGATTTCCGGGTTACCGGCCAGGATGGGCCAGTCCAGGCCAATGACGATTTCCTTTCCCGGAAAGCGTTTTTTTATGAAAGTGTTGGCCGCGTCCGAGAGCGGGGTTAAGGCGGTCATGAACAGCTTGGAGACTAGCGGGAAAAGCGTGAGCGCCGTTCCGGCTTGTATACCGAGCATGAAAGAGGCGCCGACGCCATACCCGCCCAGCAAACCAATCAGTGTCCCGATGATGAAACCCATGACGTGGTTCTCGCCGAAAACCCCGATGTAGTTTTTCAGGTTGGTGGCGTTGATGTTGGACTTGGCCGGCAGGATAAAGTCGAGCAGTCTGCTTAGGGGATAATAAAAGACGTTACTTATGAACATAGGGTGGGGTAGGCTGATGCCGGGAATGCCCGTCAACTCACGCACCTGATGTTTGGTGTAGTCGCCGCACTTCAGTTCCATGACGATCGTGGCGGCCGCGAACAGAAAACCAATGACGGCGCTGCCGGTAACGGTGGCGGCCAAGAAAGCGTTAAAGATTTTATTGGCCACGTTCCACATGTCCACGTTCAGGGTAGAGGTCAGCCCCAAAAACAACATGATTAAGTTGATCCCGATCTGGACCGGGAACATTATGAACGCGTACTTCCACTGCCAGCAGAGACCCAAGGCCGGCGGCCACCCCAAGTCCAGGGCTTTGAGCTGGATGCCGGTGTTTTGGGTAAACTGCTTGGCGGCCTCGCCAACGTTGCCCATAATAAAGGTTATCAGTAGGCTGATACCCACGAAGGCCACGCCCAGGGTCAGCCCCGAGGAGAAGGCTTTTCCGACCTTCATTCGGACGGCCACGCCCAGAATGAAAATAACGAAAGGCAGGAAGACCGCCGCCCCCAGATCCAGAATATTTTGGATAAAACTCGCTAAGACTTCCATTGTGGTCGCACCTTATATGAGTTTAACGAGTTTTTCCATGATCTCGTCTTTGCCGACGCCGGTCAAAAACGGGATCCCGTTGAGGACGGGAATTGGAAAATCATCGTGATTAGCGCCGGGCATGGGCGTAATGGAGACATAGATATCCGCGGTGCGCGCAAATAGTTCCAGCGATTTGATATCAACGGCTTCGGCCTTGGCCTTATGGGAAAGCCCTAAAGCTTCCAGCTCGGTGTTAATCTTGGAGGCTACGGCTCCCGAGGTGGCAACGCCGCCCCCGCAGGCCACGATTATGTTTTTCATGAACGTCTCCTTTGCCAATTGGCAATTTGTGGTGGGTTAAAACTTAATGGGTGGTTCTTCTCCCCGACCTTGGGCCCCGACCCAGCAATCTGGCCGATTCCAATGGGGGGTTCTTCTCCCCGGCCTTGGGCGCCGGGCCAAAAAACTGGCCGATTCCAATGGCCGAAACAATAGCGTTTTTCAAAATGTGATTATTTTGCGCCGTTATCAACCCGGTTCCTTATCTTTTAGCCAGTCCGCCCGTATAGTTTGTCAGTCGCGTTATCCTCAGTGTCGATGGCCCGTTTAGGTTTTGTCGAATTGGGCTTTTCGCCTCCTTGGGCCAATGTTCCGTATTTCGGGTTGTCGGCGCTGGGTCACTGTTTGCAAGTTGCATACCATGCCTTATGTAATCTAAAAAATGTCAAAATTTACAAACTTTATGTTTTTAAGTATTCACTAGGCAAATATAATCAAAATAAATGGTTTAACTGTATAAACTTGTCTACTAAAAAATCTCGAATTAAATTAACCACAAGGCCCCTTAATCCGGCCAGAGATTAATACACTGACATGGCATGTATTCTGCTAATGATTGCTGACATCGCCGTTACAAGCGTTCCCGCGCCATAAGGTAGCCTCCCCGACCGGGCGACTGCCCCCAATCCCAAGGCGCCGGAACCCCTAGCCCCAGCGGCCGGGAAACGGCCTACAACCGCGAAGCGTATACAAAGGAAATAAAAAATGGTTGACGAGAGTTCTGTCGCGCTGGACATCGACCGGTTTTTGGACGAGGGTTTGGTTTTCTGCGATCTTAAGGCCGCCGATCAAACGGAACTGCTGACGCTCATGTGCGCCGAGGCCCAACGGCGGGGCTTGGTCATGGAGGGTTATCTGGAGGCGGTGCTGGACCGCGAAAAGCAATATCCCACGGGCCTGGAGACCAAAGTAATAAAAGTGGCCGTGCCCCACGCCATGGATAAATCCAAGGTCATAAGGCCGGCCATAGTGGTCGCCAAACTCAACTCGCCGGTAAACTTCAAGGAAATGGGCGAAGGACTTGTAGACGTCCCGGCGGAGATGGTCTTTCTGCTGGCCATGACCGGCCCCAAGGATCAACTGACCGCCCTCCAAAAACTCGTGGGCCTCTTCACCAAAGACGCCGCTTTAATCGCCCTCAAAGAGGCCGCCACGCCCACGGCCATAGTCCAGGCCATCAAAGACCACCTTGACGGCTAAACCCCAAACCTAGCCCACTCGGCCGACACGTTCCTTCGGTCCCCGCTTATAAATTGCGGGGCCCCAAAAAAAATGTCGCGGCCTTATCGAACGATTCTGTACGGTCGCTACTGGCGTGGTTTCGCGGCCGAGAGGTCGGGAGGCCGGGTTATCGCTCGGTCGTGATTGCCGATCGGGAGGCCGGGTTATCACTCGGTCGTGAGGGCCGAGAGGAAACAATATGGCGCCGAGGGGTCGTTGTGTGTTATAATGCTCACATTAAGCGAAAGTACCGGCCTAGGCAGTTTGGAATTTTGATATCAGTGTGGTTCCGTAAGGTTCGAAGTGGTATCCCAAAAGGCATAAAATGTTATCCATTGGGCTTAGCGGGCTGGCCGGTCGCAAGTTTGGAAATTGTCCCAAACCGCGCCAAATTTTTTGGCGGAGGCGGGTCATAACGGAAAAAAGTGAAAAGTTACCGGAAAGAGCTAACCTTCAACGTCCCGGCCCGACGGTCCTTCGTGAATATCACCGGGGATGTGGAGGGGGCCTTAGCCGAGAGCGGAATAAAAGAAGGGCTGTGTTTGGTTAACGCCATGCATATCACGGCCAGCGTTTTTATAAACGACGATGAGCCCGGGCTTCACCGGGATTTTGAAAAATGGCTTGAAGGCTTGGCCCCGGAGCTGCCCCATAACCGTTACGCCCACAATACCTATGAAGACAACGGGGACGCCCACTTGAAGCGGAGCGTCATGGGCCGGGAAGTGGTGGTGGCCGTGACTGGGGGGAAGTTGGATTTTGGGCCCTGGGAGGCTATCTTTTACGGGGAATTTGACGGAAAGAGGCCAAAAAGGGTTTTGATTAAGATTATCGGGGAATGAAGAGAGTTTGGAAGGACCGGTTGACTGACAGTCGTTTTATCGATTAGTTTGTCGATTGGTTGGTTGATTGGTTGATTTGTTCGGTTGATTCGACTGCCCTTGTTTTGACTGCCCGTTGATTGGTTGATTGATTGATTGGTTGATTGGTTGATTGTTGATTGATTCGTTCGGTAGATTTGTTTGATTGTTCGGCGAAAAAGGGTCGCTTCGGGGAAGCGGCCCTTTTTTTATTCGTCATAGGCCAAGCGAAAGCCAATGTTGACGCTTTTGATAGTGGGCAGATCGCTTTCCCGCCAAGCGCTTTGGCAGGACTTGGGGTCGCTGGCGAAGGCGCCGCCCCGGTGGACCTTTTCTTCGCCGGAGGTTGGGCCTTTGGGGTTCTGGCCGACCCGGCGGGAGTAGTAATCGGGCGCGAACCAGTCGGAGACCCACTCGGAGAGGTTGCCGTGCATGTCATAAAGGCCAAAGCCGTTGGGCTTTTTCCCCATCACCGGATAGGGAGAACCGGAGGCAAAACCCCCGCCGCACCAGGCGTAGTCGTCCAGGAGTTTGGGGTCGTCTCCGAAGTGATAGGCCGTGGTCGTGCCGGCCCTGGCGGCGTATTCCCACTCGGCTTCGGTCGGGAGGCGGTATTTAATGCCCCCTCCCAGTTCGCTTAACCTTTGGGCGAAGGCCAGGGCGTCTTCCCAGGAGACGTTATCGATGGGGACCGAGCCCTTGCCCCGGGACTTGTCCCCATAAACCCTGGCGTTACCCATGACCCTGTTCCACTGCTCTATAGTCACCTCGGACCGGCTGAGCCTAAAGGGTTTGGGGATGGTGACCTCGTGGGCCGGGCGCTCGTATTCGCCCTCGCCCTGAAAGCCCGGGCCGGCGCCCATGGAGAAACTGCCTTTGGGTATGGAGACGAAGGTCATGTCCACGGAGTTGGTGACGATGGGGAGCTGGGGCTGGGCTTGGGCGGGAACCGGCGCCGGCCAAAAAATGGCCAAGGCTAAGGCCAGGACCAAGGCGGACAAGGTCGCCGGGACGGGCGGGGGCGCCGACTGGGGTTTGTTCGCGCCCATCAGGCCACGTCCTTGGCCGGGACCAGGTTCGGTCTGGTCGGGCAGGCGGTCAGGCCGCAAAGGGCGCAGTCGGGCTTCTGGGAGCGGCAAACCTTGCGGCCGTGTTCTATGGCCTGGTGGGAGAAGCGGGTCCAGACGGCTTCGGGCACGATTTTCATGAGGTCCCGTTCGATCCGGTCGGGGTTGTCCTGATAGCTCAGCCCCAGGCGGCGGGAGACCCGGCCAAGGTGGGTATCCACGGTGAGGCCCGGTATGCCGAAGGCGTTGCCTAGGACCACGTTGGCGGTTTTGCGCCCCACCCCGGGAAGGTTTACCAGCTCGGCGAGAACGCTGGGCACTTGCCCGTCAAAACGCTCGGACAAGATCTTGGCCGTCTTGGAGAGATTGGCGGCCTTGGTCCGGTACAGACCGCAGGTCTTAACCAAATCTTCAATGCTCTCCACTTCGGCCGTGGCCATGGCCTTGGGGTCGGGATAAGTCTCGAAGAGCTTGGGGGTGATGAGGTTAACCTGCTTGTCGGTACACTGGGCCGAGAGGATGGTGGCCGCCAGTAACTGGAAGGGATCGGCAAAGTTAAGCCCGCACTTGGGGTCGGGGTAGGCTTGGTCGAAGAAGGCCAAGAGATCGCCTATGGGAACCGGGGGTTTGGCACCCTGGGGGATTTTGGGCGCCTTGTAGGGGCGGCCGCGCCGGTCCTGCTTGGGCTTGGGCTTGGGCGGTTGGCCGAGGAGTGGGGTCCCTTTCAAGGGGACGGGGGGACGGATTTTTTTAAAGCCGACCATCTGGAAACCTTATGGGTGAACCTTACGGGAAAACCTTTTGGGAAAACCTTTTGGGAAAGAGGGACTGGGACAAACTGGCACCTGACCTGGGCCGGCCCCGGTTCATGGGGCTGGCCCTGAACCGGGGAAGGAATTGGTTAAAGGTTAACCCTACGCGGGGAACCCTTAGGAAAAGAGGGACTCGACCAGGCGGGCCACGTTCTCGGGGGTGAAGCCGAGTTTTTCGAATATTACGTTGGCCGGGGCCGAGTGGCCAAAGGTATCGATGGAAAGGATCTTGCCCTGGGGCCCGACGTAGCGGTCCCAACCCAGGGAGCGGCCGGCTTCTAGGGAAAGGCGTTTGGAGATTTTGGCCGGGAGAACCGTTTCGCGATAATCGGGCGATTGCTCATTGAAAAGCTCAAATGAGGGGATGGATACGACCCGGACCGGGCGTTTTCCCTTCAGGAGCGCTTGGGCGGCCAGAGCCAGGGGGACTTCCGAGCCGCTGGCCAGGATAATGGCTTCCGGGGCTTGGCCTTCGGCCTCGGAGAGGACGTAGGCCCCCTTGGCCGCGCCTTCGGTAACCTGGGGGTATTTTTCCGGATCCAGTATCGGGAGATTTTGCCGGGAGAGGATCAAGGCCGAGGGGCTCGACCGGGAGACGGCCAGGGCCCAGGCGGCGGCCGTCTCGATGGCGTCGGCCGGCCTTAGGACGGTAAGATTGGGCATGGCCCGCAGGGCGGCCAGGTGCTCAACCGGCTGGTGGGTGGGCCCGTCCTCGCCGACGCCCACGCTATCGTGGGTTAAGACGTAAATGACTTTGCGGGACATGAGGGCCGATAGCCTGATGGCCGGGCGCAGGAAGTCGGAGAAGACCAAAAACGTCCCGCCGAAGGGGATGAAGCCGCCGTGGAGGGAGAGGCCGTTCAGGATGGCCCCCATGCCCTGCTCCCTTACCCCGAAGTGGAAGTTGCGGCCGTCCGGGCTCAAGGCGCTGGCAAAATCCTCACCGTCTATCAGGGTTTTGTTGGAGGGGGCCAGATCGGCGCTGCCGCCGATAAGCTCGGGGAGGTCCTTGGCCAAAAGGTTTAAGACTTTCCCGGAGGCGACCCGGGTGGCCACCGGGGTCTGGGGCGGGAAGGCGGCCTTGGCCGAGGAGAAGAGTTTTTTCTCAAATGAATCGGGAAGGCGAGAACTTAGGCGCCTGTTCAGCTCGGCCGCCTCATCGGGGTATTGTCGCCCATAGGCGGCTAGGGTCTCTTCCCACTTTTGGCGGGTTGCGGCATGGGCCCGGCCCAGCTCCAAAAAATTCTTGGTTACCCTTTCGTCGACGAAAAAAGGTTCCTTGCCCTCAAAACCATAGTGGGCTTTGGTGGCGGCCAGGGCCTCGGGGCCCAAGGGCTCGCCGTGGGCCCCCGGGGTGTCTTCCTTGGGGCTTCCGGCCCCCAGTTTGGTGCGGCAGATGATGAGGGTCGGGCGATCCGTCTCCTGCTTGGCCGCTTCCAGGGCCATCTTAACCGAGAGCAGATCCTCGCCGTCGGCCACCACGGAAACGTGCCAGTTGTAGGCCGTGAAGCGGACCCTGACGTCCTCGGAGAAAGTGAGGCCGGCATGGCCCTCGATGGTCATGTCGTTACTGTCGTAAAGGTATATGAGTTTTCCCAGGCCCTGGTTTCCGGCCAGGGAGGCCGCTTCCGAGCCCACCCCCTCCATTAGATCCCCGTCGGAGACCAAGGCGTAAGTATGGTGGTCGAATAGGGTGAATTTTGGCCGGTTGAAGCGGGCGGCCAAGTGCCTTTCGGCCAGGGCCAGTCCCACGCCCATGGCCAAGCCATGCCCCAAGGGGCCGGTGGTGGCTTCGACCCCGGGAGTCACGCCCAGTTCCGGGTGTCCGGGGGTGCGGCTGCCCCACTGCCTGAAGTTTTTGAGATCCTCAATGGTCAGGCCATAACCGGACAAGCACAGAAAGGCGTAGAGGAGGGCCGAGCCGTGACCGGCCGAAAGGACGAAGCGATCCCGGTCGGGCCAATCGGGGCAAGTGGGATCATGCTTCAAAAACCTAGTCCAGAGAACGTAAGCCATGGGGGCCGCCCCCAAGGGGAAGCCTGGGTGTCCGCTTTTGGCCTTCTCGACCATATCGGCCGCCAGTAACCTTAAGGTATCAACCGAGGCTTTGTCCTTGCGGTTAAATAATTTGGAACTTACCGGGGTCATGGGATTCTCCGCTTTCTGGCAATGGCGAAAGGACCGGTCTTGGGGTCCCGGTCCGTAAAGGGTTTGCGGGTCCCATGGGTAGTTTGGTCCCATGGGCAAGGATATTCGTGGCCTCTGGTTGAAGCCGCGAGGTCGGGGAAGCGATATTCAAGTCGCGGTACCGGTGCCCGCGGCCAAGGCCGCGAGGCCAAAGCCGCGGTGGGCCTTTAGCCCCTTTAGGCTTTGACTACCGTGGGGGAGGCGGGAAAGGCCCCCCTGGTATCGATGACCAACTTGGAGTATTTATGTATAAAAGGCTTGTCGAAGGCCCGGTGATCGGTCAGAAGGACCACGGCGTCGTAAGAGCCCAGGGTTTCCGGGGTTAAATCGACGCTTTTGAGCCCAAAATCCCCTTTTCTGGTGCGGGGCATAAGGGGCACGTGAGGATCGCTGTAATCGACCAAGGATCCGGCCTCGGTTAAAAGCTTTAAGACTTCCAGGGAAGGGCTTTCGCGCATGTCATCGACATTTTTCTTATAGGCCATGCCCAACAGAAGTATGGTCGCCCCTTTAAGCGGCTTGGAGCGCTCGTTTAAGGCGGAAGAAATTTTGTCTACCACGTAACGAGGCATGCTAGCGTTTATTTCCCCGGCCAGCTCGATAAAACGCGTGTGAACCCCGTAGCCCCTGGCCTTCCAGGTCAGATAGAAGGGATCTATGGGTATGCAGTGGCCACCGATACCAGGGCCCGGAAAAAAAGCCGTGTAGCCAAAGGGTTTGGTGGCGGCGGCATTGATAATCTCGTGTATGTCAAGGCCCATGCGCATGGCCACCAGCTTAAGTTCGTTAACCAGTCCGATGTTCACGGCCCGGTAGATGTTTTCCAGAAGCTTGGTCAGCTCCGCCGCCCTGGTGGAACTTACCTGAACCATGCGCTCGACCACTTGGCTATAAAGGGCCAGGCCGACCCTGGCCGACGACTCGGTAGAACCGCCAAGCACTTTGGGGATGGTCTGGGTCTGAAAATCTGGGTTGGCCGGATCCTCCCGCTCGGGGGAATAAACCAGAAAAAAATCTTCGCCCACCGTCAGGCCTCGGGACTCAATGGGCGGTCGAAGGATCTCCTCGGTGGTGCCCGGGTAGGTGGTGCTCTCCAGGGACAAAAGCTGGCCAGGCCGAAGATAAGGGAGTAAAGCTTTAAGCGTACCCTCAACGTAGGTCAGATCCGGCTCACGTTCCTTGGTCAGCGGGGTGGGGACGCAGATGATGATGGCATCGGCTTGGCTGGCCAGCTGAAAGTCGGTCGAGGCCGAAAACAAGTTGGCGGTATCCCTAAGCCGCTCAACCGATATGTGGCCGATGTAGCTTTCGCGCCGGGCGATTTTTTTAACTTTGCCCTCGTCGACGTCCAGGCCCAGTACCTGGAAGCCCACCTCGGCAAAGGAGAGGGCCAGGGGCAGCCCCACGTAGCCCAGGCCGACCACGGCCACGACCGCCTTGCGCCCTTGGATTTTATCCAGAAATTCCTCTTCGTGACTTGTCATAACTTACCTAAACCGCCGCCCGGCCAGGGATTGGCCAACGCCGGTGTTTTGGGCCGGCCTTCGGACGGCCCGGCTTTTGGCCGGGTTTAGCCTTTGGCGGCCCGGTCCATGGCCTCAAATAAGGCCGAGACGATCCGGTCCTGATCCGACTCGGTCAGGTAGGGATGCATCGGCAGGCTCAAGACCTCGGCCGAGGCCCTTTCGGCCACGGGCAGATCGCCCACCCGACCGCCCAGAGCGGCGAAGACCGGCTGGAGGTGAAGACACTTGGGATAGTAAATGGCCGTAGGGACGCCCAGATCCTTCATGTGGGCCATGATGGCCTCGCGGTGGACGGCCGGGACCCTGATGGTGTATTGGGCCCAGGAGGAGAGCCGCCCGCCGGGAACGGCCGGGCAAGACGGGACCATCCCCACCAGGGCCCGCTCGTAGCGGAGGGCCACTTCCTGGCGCAGGTCCAGTTCCTCGGGAAAGGCCGAAAGCTTAACCAACAAAACGGCGGCCTGGAGGGTATCCAGCCTGGAGTTGAGGCCCAAACGGACATGCTCGTAGCGGTGGCCGCCGGCGCCGTGGGCCCGGGAGCTACGGATCACGTCAGCCAGATCGACGTTGTCGGTAAAGACGGCCCCGCCGTCGCCGTAGCAGCCCATGGGCTTGGCCGGAAAAAAACTGGTGATGCCAACGTGGCCTAGGGTACAGGCCTTCTTGCCGCCATAGATGCCCCCAAAGCCCTGGGCGGCGTCTTCCAATATGACCAAACCATGTTTTTCGGCCAGCCTAGCCACGGCCTCGTAGTCGTAGGGGAGCCCGAACAGATCCACCGGGATGATGGCCCGGGGCCTAAGGCCGGCCTCTTCCTTGGCCCAGAGGATTTTTTCGGCGAGGCTATTGGGGTCTATATTGAAGGTGACCGGGTTTATGTCCACAAAAACCGGCCTGGCCCCCCGCAAGGCCGCCGCCTCGGCGGTGGAAAAAAACGTGAAGGTCGGGCAAAAGATGGCGTCCCCGGGCCCCACGTCCCAGGCCAAGAGGGCCAGGGTCAGGGCGTCGGTGCCGTTGGCGCAGGAAACGCATTCCAGGGCCCCAACGTATTCGGCTAAGGCCTCCTCCAGCTCCCGCACCTGTGGGCCCAAGATATACTTGCCCGAAACGGCGGCCCCAAGCAAGGCTTCTTTTAGCGCCGGCTCGTGTTTCTCCCACTGGGCCCGCAGATCGATAAACGGCAGACTATCCATCCCCTCACCGAGTCGCCGGCCCTGGCCAGGCGCCTTTAGATAATTACGGCCCGGGGCCGTCGCCCCGGTCCAGTGGGACCAGACCAGTTGGACCAGCCCAGGGGGCCCAGTGCCAGTCGCGTCAGCCCAGGGGGCCCAGTTTCGGTCGCGTCAGCCCAGGGGGCCCCTTCAATCGACTTCCAGGTCGAAGCCCAAAGGCGTCAGCCTCGCCGGCTCGTCCCGGTAGGCTTGGCCGCAGGAGGGGCAGACGAGATCCTTGGGGAGCCTTACCCCGCATTGGCAAACCCAGCCGATACGCTTGGCCGGCACCCCAACCATAAGGGCGTAATCGGGAACGTCGGAAGTGACTACGGCCCCGGCCCCAATCAGGCAAAAGCGCCCCAGGGTATGGCCGCAAACTATGGTGGCGTTGGCCCCGACGGTGGTCCCGCGGCCAACCAAAGTGGGCCTCAGCTCATCCATTCTGGGCACGAAGGCCCGGGGATTGACGACATTGGTAAAGACGCAGCTAGGGCCGCAAAAAACGAAGTCTTCCAGCTCCACGCCCTTGTAGACAGAAACGTTATTTTGGATCTTGCAGCCGGCCCCGACCTTGACCCCTGGGCCAATAACCACGTTCTGGCCCACGTTGGTCCCGGGCCCGATAACCGTGTCGTCCAAAACGTGGGAGAAGTGCCAAATTTTGCAGCCCGAGCCAATCTTGGCCCCCGGCTCGATAACGGCGGTCGGGTGGGCAAAATAACCCGTCCCGTCCTCCCTCGGCGTCTCGGGAAGGGCACCGGACGGCCAAGTCGGCGCCTTGGCCGCCGCCTCGGCCGTGGGCTTGGCCCCGGCCGGCTTTGGCTGGGCGGGTTCGGTCGGAACCCTTTTGAGGGCTTGGTCCAGGGCCAGCAGGACCTTCATGACCTCGAGGGCCTCGGCGCCGTCGCTATCGGAGGGAGCGGAGCGGGACTCGACGCAGCCCAAGAATATCCGGCACTGTTCCTTGAGAGACTCCAGGGGCTCGAAGGGGATCTTGCGCCCGGCCTCGTCCTTGATGGCCCGGGGGGTTTGATTCTTCCAGTCAACCTTATGGTCGTAAAGGACCAGTTTGCCTTCCCAAGGTGCCGTATCGTCAAAAGTAGCCATCTTTTTCGTACCGACGATGGCCAGGCGCTGTTCTTTATTGGGACTTAGCCAGCTAACCGAGAGATGGGCGGTGACGTTATCGGGAAAAAATAGGGCACCCTCGACTATATCCTCCACCCCGTCGGTCAGGTAGGCGGCACCGGTGGCCTCGACCCGTAAAGGGCTTTGGCCGACCAGGCCCAAAATCATGGCCACGTCATGGGGGGCAAAGGACCAGGAGACGTTTTCGTCCTTGCGGATTCGCCCAAAATTGTGACGCCGGGACCAAAGGGTCAGGATCCGACCCAGGGCCCCGCCCCGGGCCATTTTTTTTAACTCCACGTAGGCCGGGTGGCGGTTCAGCAGGTGGTCCACCATCAGGATCCGCTTACGCCGTTTGGCCTCGGCCACCATCGCTTCCCCGTCTTCCACGCTTAAGGCCAAGGGCTTTTCCACTAAAACGTCCTTGCCGGCGGCCAGGGCCTCCAGTGTCAAAGCGGCGTGGGTCGGGGCCGGGGTGGCGATGGCCAGGGCCTGAATCTTTTCGTCGCCAAGGATCGCCCTTGTGGAGTCCACGATTACGAGGCCCGGGTAGGCGACCGCCAGTTCGGCCTGGACTCGAGGGTCGGGATCGTAGACCGCCTTTAGGGCCCCCAGTTCCCAAAAGTCCCTAACCAGATTGCGGCCCCAATAACCGGCCCCCAAGACCGCCACCGCGGGCTTCGATTTTTTCTTACTCATAACCGTTCCCTTCCCGGACCCGAAGGCCGCGGGCTTTCAACCGGCGCGAAAACTTATTTGGGGTTATCCGGCCCGACCAGACGGCCAAACGGTCAGCTGGCCAAACGGCCCAGCGGACCGACGGCCAAACGACCCAAGGGTCCGTGGACCCTCCGCGGAACCGTCAAAAGCCCGACACAGTCGCCTTCGGCGGCCAATCAGGCGCCCAGCTCGGCCTGGGCGGAGGCCAAATCCGGAAAGGCCCGAATTTTGTTTTCCAGCGACCACAGTACCAATACCCGCCAAAAATCGGGCTGCTTCTCCCGGTCCAAAACCAGGGCGAAGCGGGCGTCGTCCATGATCACCAATTCCCTTATGAGCCTTATCTCATCGAAACCCAAGCTGGTCAACGAATTGACGTCCAGTATCAGACGCCCCCGGCCGTTTCCCAAGAAGGCCAAGTATTTTTGCCCTTCCTCGGCCAGTTTTCCGTCCCCCAGAACCTCAACCAAGGTCCCGTCACCGGTTGGCCCCCCGCCCGTTGCCCCCGAACCAATAGGCCCAGAACCTTGGGGCCCTCCCGCCGTCGCGGCGGCGGCCGCTTCGGCTGCCGGGGCGACCGGCTCGGCGGATTCCGGTTCGGCTTGGGCCGCCGCGGTTTGAGGCGGGTCTGGGGCGGTCGCCGCGGCCGTTTCGGCCACGGAGGGCTGGGGTTCGCCGAAGGGCTGGCCGAGGGAAGCCTCGGCTTCGGCGATGGCTTGGTTTAAGGCCGGCAACCAGTCGACGTCTTCATCTTCGCCGGACTCAAGGCGCGAAAGGATAGCCTCGACGGCGTCCAGGACCTGGAAAAGCTGATTGACTATGGTAGGCGGGCAGACGTGATCGGGCGTGTCTCGGACCGTTTGGAGTAAATTTTCGGCCCCGTGGAGCATGCCGTAGAGGTTTTTGAGGTTAACAAAGCCGCTGTTGCCTTTAATCGTGTGCAATGTGCCCATGAGGGCGTTTAGATCGGCCAAAGATTCTGGGTTTTTTTCCAACGAAAGAAGCTGTGTGCTGGCCGTGGTTAAGTGATCGCGCGCGTCGAATATGAATTCTTCCATTAGTTCGCTGGCCATTGTTGTCCTCCCGACCGGGTTGAAAACATCAAATTAAGCCTTAACCGCCTGGATTATACCACGGGCCCGCCCAGACTCGCCACCCTGGGCATTTTTGCCAAACCCCGCCCAACCAACCGCCCCGCCGCCTTTTGGCTCTCCACCCCGGCAATAATTTTGTCCGCCATCAAATCACCCTCTGGCCACAAGTCACCGCCAACAATCAACCCAGGACAAGCCTTGGGCTGTCAGGCTAGACTTTGGAGCATAGTCACCAGTAATAATCGTCCAGATTCGGACTGAGTCGATTGGGGCCAAACTATGGTCCATTGTCGCTAGTAATAATCATCGTCCAGATTCGGACTGAATCGATTGGACTAGATATTGGCCTATAATCACCAGTAATAATCGTTCAGATTCGGACTGAATCGATTGGGGCCAAACTATTGTCCATTGTCGCTAGTAATAATCAACCCAAGACAAGCCTTGGGCAGTCAGGCTAGACTTAGGCTCAAAGTCACCAGTAATAATCGTCCAGATTAGAACTGAGTCGATTAGGGCAGACTGTGGACCTTAATCACCAGTAATAATCGTCCAGATTCGGACTGAGTCGATTGGGGCGGGCTGTGGTCGCTAATCTGCGGTAATATTCGTGTGAATTGGGCTTTGGCGATCTGGCTAGACTGTGGCCCCTAGTCAACCCTAATAAGGCGTCCAATTCGGGGCTTGGTCGATCAAAAGAGACTGTGGCCACTAGTCACTATTAATAAGGAGTCCAATCCGGGGCTTGGTCGATCAAAAGAGAATGTGGCCACTAGTCAACCCTAATAAGGAGTCCAATCCGGGGCTTGGACGATCAAAAGAGACTGTGGCCCCTAGTCAACACTAATAAGGAGTCCAATCCGGGGCTTGGACGATCAAAAGAGAATGTGGCCACTAGTCAACCCTAATAAGGAGTCCAATCCGGGGCTTGGTCGATCAAAAGAGAATGTGGCCACTAGTCAACCCTAATAAGGAGTCCAATCCGGGGCTTGGTCGATCAAAAGAGAATGTGGCCCCTAGTCAACCCTAATAAGGCGTCCAATCCGGGGCTTGGTCGATCAAAAGAGAATGTGGCCACTAGTCAACCCTAATATGCGGCCATAGATTCTTGGCCGCTATAATAAAAACTAATTGCCAGTTGGCTTAGGCGCAATGATGGAGCAATCAAGTGATCAAAGTTCAGATCGACATATAGGATTAACAAATGGTAAAATAAAATTCAGTCAAACTCTCGGAAATTGAAAATCCAACCCTGAATTTTAAGCGAGTCTACAAGAACTTCAAGCTATTGCTGTATTTCCATTAGTCTGGAGCTTGATAAAATGGCGCTAAAGCTCTGTCTCCAAGTCCCGATTATTCACGGCTAGGCTAAGAGAGTCGAAGATCGAAAAAAATAAAAAAATTTTTATTGACATGGATAAAAATTTTGGTTACACTACCTCTCACGTAGTGAATATGCGTGGCTAGAGTTCAAGCGAAGACTTATTAATGGCCTCAATTCTATACACCGCTTTTGTTTTACCAAACTCAAATAGTATCAAAGTAACTTACGATCGACCTATACAAACGTCATACTAAAAAATTCATAGATACCTTTTGTTATGCGTATCGTTATAACGAGCCTAACGGAATGAAAACTACTTTATTTTTCTATTTATACTCCCTTTTCTACTAAAAGTTATCGCTGACTCTGCTATAAACTCTAAAATTACATAGTTTCCAAGTTCGAGTTTTTGATTGTTTTAATCAAAAATCGGTCCCCCAGGGGACAACCATGGAGTTCGGGCGCTGGGCACGCACGTTCTTCAACAAAACCCAAACCCGATATTGGACCGGGCTATGGGAATCTTTTCAAGACATCGCTTTGTTGAGCAAGGAGAAAAAAATGCAAGAAACCGCTAAAGTCAATCCCCAGGCCTTCGAGACGGCCAGGAAGTCGCAACTGCTGGACAAGAATTCCTTGGCCCGCATGGCCGGCGTCTCTTCGTTGACCATCACCCGCCTGGAGACCGGTAAGCCCGTTCTGTTGAAGAACATCAAGAAGGTCATGACCGCCCTCGGCTATACCGTGGATGACAAGGACCGCTTTTTTATGTAAAAAACCGGGCCTAAACGGTCCGGTTTCCCCTTCCCGGGCTCGGCCCGGTTTGGCTTCGCGTATAGGTAGGCGGCGGGGGTTTTCCCGCCGCCTTCCATCGAAAAGCCTTTTTTGTTAGCCACCTTCGATTTGTCCTTCCTTAATGGCTTAGCCAACCCAGCGGTTGGAGCGCCAAAACTGCCTCCCCGAGTTAGCCAACCCCGCGGTTGGAGCGCCAAAACTGCCTCCCCGAGTTAGCCAACCTTCCCAAGTTTATTGGCCGTAAGGGCGACCGGGTTAACCGGGTTGCCCAGCCAGGGCTTTGGCCATGGCGTGGGCGGCCTTTTGCCCGGCCCCCATGGCCAGTATGACCGTGGCCGCGCCGGTCACGGCGTCGCCCCCGGCCCAGACGAAGGGTTTGGAGGTCAGCCCGTCCCCGTCGGCGATTAGGCCGCCCCAGCTTTGGGTCTTTAGGCCCGGGGTGGAGGCGGCGATGAGCGGGTTGGGCGAGGTGCCCAGGGCCATGATGGCCGAGTCGACTTCCAGGACGAAGCCGCCCCCGGGGATGGGCGCCGGCCGGCGGCGTCCCGAGGCGTCCGGTTCGCCCAGGGCCATCCGGTCGCAGGTGAGCGAGACGACCCAGCCGTTTTTGGGATCCCGGGGATCGTCGGGGGTTAGGTAGCCGTGGATCTCCGTCGGGCTGGCCAAGAACTCGAAGATCACGCCTTCCTCGTGGGCGTGCTCGACTTCCTCGGCCCGGGCCGGCAGCTCCTTGGCCGAACGCCGATAAACTATGGTCACCTCGGCCCCCAGGCGCCGGGCGCAGCGAGCGGCGTCCATGGCCACGTTGCCTCCGCCGACCACGGCGAATTTCTTGCCCCTAAAAACCGGGGTCTGGGCGTCGCCTTGGTAGGCCTTCATGAGGTTTACCCGGGTCAAAAACTCGTTGGCCGAGAAGACCCCGTTGAGGTTTTCCCCGGGGATGTCCATGAACTTCGGCAGACCCGCCCCGCTCCCGACGAAAGCGGCCTTAAAGCCCTCCCGCCCGAAAAGCTCGTCCAGGGTAATGGTTTTGCCGATCACCACGTTGGTGAGGACTTTTACGCCCTTTTGGCGCAGTCCCTCGATTTCTTGATGGACTATGGCCTTGGGAAGCCTAAACTCCGGTATGCCGTAAACCAAAACTCCCCCGGGCACGTGGAGGGCCTCAAAGACGGTTATCGAAAAGCCCAAGTCGGCCAAGGTCCCGGCGCAGCTTAGCCCGGCCGGCCCCGAGCCGACCACGGCCACTTTCGTGCCTTTCCCGGGCTTGGCTTGGGTCCCTTCCCCGGCCCCTTGGGCGGGGGCTTGGGCCCTGGTCCCATGGGCCAGGGCCCAGTCGGCGGCGAAGCGCTCCAGGCGGCCGATGGCCACCGGCTCGCCTTGGCGGCCCCTCAGGCAGACGGACTCGCACTGGGACTCCTGGGGGCAGACCCGGCCGCAGACGGCCGGAAGGGACGTGCGCTTGAGGAGTTCGGCGTAGGCGCCCGCGAAGTTGCCCGTTTTAATCTCGGATATGAAGGCCGGGATATCCACGCCCACCGGGCATTCGGCCACGCAGGGCTTTTTCTTGCAAGCCATACAGCGGGCAGCCTCTTCCAGGGCCTGGCTTTCTCCGTAGCCTATGGCCACTTCGGAAAAATTGGTCACCCGGACGACCGGATCCTGAGTGGGCATGGGGACTTTTTCGGGGTTTTTGTTAAGCGCCATTATTTCACCCCCGCCTCGGCCAACACCCGGGCATGGGCGGCCCTCTCCCAATCGCGGTATTGCCTCGATCGCGCCGCCGCCTCGTCAAAGTCCACGGCGAAACCGTCGAAATCGGGTCCGTCCACGCAAGTGAACTTAGTTTCCCCGCCCACGCTTACCCGGCAGCAGCCGCACATGCCCGTCCCGTCGAGCATGAGCGAGTTCATGGAGACGGTGGTCTTGATCCCGTAAGGCTTGGTCACCTGGCAGACGGCTTTCATCATAGGGAGCGGGCCCACGGCCATGACCTCGTCGTATTGTTCGCCCCTTTCGAT
>JAIRNQ010000173.1 GCA_031257955.1 Deltaproteobacteria bacterium
GGTAGGTTTTTTTGCCCTAGATTTATATGTTAAGGCAATGTTAAATTCGCTATAAACAATAATTTTAATATATCCCAATCACCTTTTTTCGGTTAACTTTCGGTTTTATTCAGGAGGCAAACGCTCATATGCGCTCTACACTTTCTATATTGGCTTTATTTCTAGCCCTGATGATGCTGTCGGCCTGCGCCAGCAGTCCCATCGGAGGGGGCGGCAGTATGCGCCGGGAACTTGACTCCCTTAAGATGGAGGTGGCCGACATCAGGGATCGGGCCCGTCTGGGAGGCGGGGGCGGCGGTTCCAGCCAGATGGAGCTGGAAAACCTCAAGACCGCCGTTCAAAGATTAAACGAAAACGTGGAAACGGCCAGCGTTGGAGGCTTGTCCATTAGGCAACAGATGGAATACATCAGCGCCAGGCTCGACCGTTTGGAGAAAAGGGCCAACCTGCAGCCCTTAAGTAGGGACGTGGTCGCCACGCCGCCACTCCCCGTGGTCACGCCCACCGCGCCTCCGGCTTATCCGCCCACCAGTTCGGACTATCCGACGGAACCCACCGGACCCGTGGCCGGGCCCGAGCCCCCGGCGGCCACAGGCCCCCCGCTAACGGAAGCGACGCCCCCGGTGCCCCCACCGGGCCCCACCCCCGAGCCGGTGGCCGTGGTCACCCCGCCGCTAGACCCACTTCCGGGTAACGCCTACTCCGAGGGCAAAGAACTCTTCGACCAAAAGAACTACCCGGCGGCCATCGATAAGTTCAAAACCTATATGTCCACCGACACCAACGGTTCCGAGGTCCCGGCGGCCCAATTCTACATTGGCGAATCGCTGTACTTCCAAAATCAGTTCGACGAGGCCATCTTGGCCTACCAGGATCTGATCAGCGGTTACCCAAAGAATGCCTTCGTCTCGACCGCCCTCTTAAAGCAGGGCCTATCTTTCCAAGCCATAGGCGACAAAAGTAGTGCCAGGCTTATCTACCAGAAGGTGGTAAGGGAATATCCCAAAAGTTACGCCGCCGGCGTGGCTAGGGAGCGCCTAAAGACCATATAGCGGACCATTTTTCCAAGGACCTTATTGGCGTTTTTGAACCTAAGGCGATTTTGGCCCGGGCCCGGGCCGGACCCGAGTCTGGCCGGGCCCGTTTGGCCTTTTTCCCCGGGACCTTTTTTTCGCGATTATTTTGCCGACAACCCCAACCGAGGAGTTTTTTTGGGCATATTGCCCCGATTGTGTTTGCCTACCAAAATAGACTCTTTTCGCCGCCCACAAAGGAGACGCCCGTGGCTCGCCAGAGTTATTTTCCTCCCGTGGATGTCGTAACCCAAATAGAAATTAATCCCGACACGTTCGCCTCTTTTCACGAATACATGAATGCCCTTTTAAAGCAAGATTATAATTTGCTGCCCGATGCCGAAACCGCGCTTAATGCCGCCTTTTCGTTTAGCGCCGGAAGCTCGGAATTGCTCCAGACCGCCCCCTTTGGCGCCATAGCCCTGGCCTATCGATACGTAGCCTTGTACCGGCTATTGCTGGAATGGGTCGGTAGCGCCTATACGGACGAAAGCGCCTCCAATCCCAAACCCTCCCTGGCCGCCACCTTAAAGGCGGCGGCCGTTTGCGAGATGGTTCAATACATACCTGAGGAATTCTACGGTCTAAACTCCAAGTCGGCCCCCGGGGACCCCGTGGGCGAAGCGCCCAGCCCGTATTTCGAGCTCAATCGCTTCATGGAACTGGCCGAGACTTTCAACCGGGAAAGCCCCCCATGAGGCCGTCACCCCCGTAAACAGTTGGCCACGCTCGGCTTTCGGCCCGCCCGGGCCTCGCTTGCCCCAAACCAAAGCGACAACCTTCCGGAAAGGGCTTCCCCCTTCCTCGGCCCGGAAGGCCGGGTCGAGGAAGGGGGGGTAAGCCTTTGGAGGGCTAGGGAGGAAAGTTGCTCCTCACTAACTCTCATTCGTTAGACTCGATATGCCGTGGGCGGGGCCATTGGGTTGGGGCGCGATTTTGGCCCATGGCCTTTGGCCGATCGGTTAACATAGAGACGGCGTTATGTTATAATGTGACCAATGATGACCGGTTGGGATTTAGGGAAACTAACCAACCGCGCGAAGTTACTCGGGGGCGGCCGTATGGCACAAATTGATAGCAGCGTTTGGCAAGGTAAATCCGTCCTGGTGGTAGATGATTACCAGGCCGTCCGAAAAACGATTAAGGAACTGTTTAGCACCATGGGCCTGAAGGTCTCGGAAGCCGAAAATGGCGTCGAGGCCTTGGATAGGCTAGGTACCGGTAAATTCGATTTGATAATCAGCGACTTGGTCATGGCCGAAATGGACGGCTTTGAGTTGACCGAGACGGTAAAGAACAATCCGGCCCTAAGATCCATCCCCTTGGTTATCCTATCCACCCACGCCGATTACAAGTATATATTTAGGGCCCTGAGGCTCGGGGCTGACGATTACCTGATTAAACCTCCCACTTCGGAAATGGTCAATATAGTCTTGGCCCGGATATTCTGTCATGAATGGTGAGCACGAAGTAACGGCTTCTCCCGGAGCCAAGGACACGCCCAAGCCGGCCGCCGCCCCGGGTCCGGAGTTGGAC
>JAIRNQ010000199.1 GCA_031257955.1 Deltaproteobacteria bacterium
CTCCAACTACTTAGCGGAACCGACTTTGGCCCTCACATAACGCCAAACACTTATCGGGACCGACTTTGGCCCATCACATAACGCCAAACACTTATCGGGACCGACTTTGTCCCATAACATAACGCCAAACACTTATCGGGACCGACTTTGGCCCCTCACATAACGCCAAACACTTATCGGGACCGACTTCGGCCTCTCCCATAATTCCAACTACGTGGAGGGGCTGACTTTAGCCCCTCCCCTAGCTCAATAGACACGTTTACTCCGTTGAGACCGTTATTTTCCTGGGCTGCGCCGGCGCTTGCTTCGGTAGCTTCACGCTTAACACGCCGTCTTTGATGGCCGCCGTTATCTTTTCCTGATCTATCAACTCCGAAAGCGAAAACTGCCTGTAGTAATCGCCTACCTCGTATTCTTTTGCCAAATACCTTTTTCCCTTGTCCTCAACGTTTACCTTGCCCTGTATCGTTAAAACGTTGTCTTTCAGGTCCACGCTGAGGCCATCGACCGCCACGCCCGGCATGTCGGCGATTACCGTGAGGCCCTCTTCCGTCTCGAAAATGTCTACCAATGGGCTGAAACGGGGCTCACCGCTGGTGCTCTCGATTCCGCCCGTGTCCAGAAGCTGCTTCTCGCGAACGTTTATTTCTTGGCTGTTGGAATCCGTCATATGGAAATCCCTCCTAAAACCCTTTGTGATTATCTTTCTATCGACTTTGGGTCGTTTCGCCCTTAAGTCGTTCCGACTCAAGCCCGTTCTGACTTCAAGCCGTTTTGGTGAATTTTCCTTCCCTAGCCTCGCCGGCTAGGGACCGCGATTACCCGACCGACGTCTTTGGGTCGTAACGGTAATTTGGTGGGGCCCTGGCCTCGGCGATTAGGGACCGCGATTACCCGACCGCCGTCTTTAGGTCGTAATGGTAATTTGGTGGGCCTTGGCCTCGGCGGCTTTGGGTAAGGTAACGGTCAGGATGCCGTTTTTGAACTTGGCGTCCACGGCCTCGGCCTGGATCTTAACCGGCAAGGTCAAGTTGCGCCTGAAGGTGCCGATGTCCCTTTCGCGGCGGTGGTAGCTTACCTCCTTGGCCTCGGTCTCCACTTTCTTGGAGCCCCTGAGGGTCAGGGTGTCGTTTTTGACCGTGAGATCCAGCGAGGCCGGATCGATCCCGGGCAGTTCCGCGGTCAGGTAGAGGTTGTCGTCGTCTTCGGCCAGGTTGACCAACGGGAAAACTCCTGTATAATTTCTTCTAATGTTATTGACGCCGTTAAGCAAATTGCCGTAAACGTTTTCCATGTAAGCGCGCATGCGATCCAATTCCACGAGAGAGCCCGGAAAGCCAGGCCCAAACCGCCTAAATATCGTCATCTGTGTTCCTCCTTAAGGAAGTCCCTATTAATGGGGCCAGATTTAGGTCTTGCCGAGTCTTTCCGGCCTGCCGTTAGCCCCTTTATAGAAAACATAAACATCCTTTCCCGTCTGTCAAGCGCCCCGACAGACCGATCCCGACTTTTTTTCACGGTTAGCCAAAAATGCTTAAATATACGATAACTCGCCTATTAATGATGATTCCTACCCTCATTGGCATAACCTTGGTTAGCTTCGCCGTTATGCACCTGGCCCCCGGGGAGCCCACGGACATGGTCACCGACCTTAACCCCCAAGCCAACTTAGCCGCCAAGCAACGCCTCCGGGAGATTTACGGCCTGGACAAGCCCTTGCCCGTACAATACTGGAACTGGCTTACAAACTTGGCCACCTTGGATTTCGGCCGCTCCATGTCCACAGACCGCCGCCCGGTCAGGGACAAGATCGTCGAAAGGCTCCCGGTGACCCTTTCGCTAAACATCCTTTCCATGGGGCTAATAATCGCCATAAGCCTGCCTTTGGGCTTATGGGCGGCAGTCAAAGCCGGCGGGCTCTTCGATAAATCAAGTACCGTCTTCGTTTTCATTTTTTTCGCCGCCCCGTCCTTCTGGCTGGCCCTCTTGGGCATGTGGTTTTTCGGGGTAAAACTCCACTGGCTACCGACATCGGGCTTGACCTACCTCAACCACGACCAAATGGACGCCGCCGGAAAGTTCTGGGACTATGCCCGCCACTTGATCATGCCGGTGGTCATCTCCTCGCTGGGGGGCTTGGCCGGCCTTTCGAGATACCTTAGAAGCAACATGCTCGAAATAATCAGGCAGGATTTCCTGACCACGGCCCGGGCCAAGGGCCTACCGGAACGGGTGGTCATCTGGAAACACGCGCTGCGCAACGCCCTCATCCCGGTCATAACCATTTTGGGCCTCTCCGTCCCCGGCCTGGTCGGCGGCTCGGTCATAATGGAGTCCATCTACGCCATCCCCGGCCTGGGCCAGCTCTTCTACGTCGGGGTCATGGGCCGGGACTACCCCCTGGTCATGGGGGGTCTGGTCATCGGGGCCGTCTTAACCCTACTGGGGAACCTTCTGGCCGATCTGGGCTACGCCCTGGCCGATCCCCGGGTCCGGGACCAAGCCTTCAAGGGCGCCAAAATCTAGCCATTCTGGGCAACCCATCGCCCGCCCCGGTCTAGGGCCCCGGGCCCTTCTGGCCCCAAACCCCAAGGCGGCGACCAAGCCGTGACCAAAAGACGACAAACACACATTAACCCATAGGTAGCCAACGCCATGAGCCGACGCGCCAATTTTAAAGCCGTTATCAGAAATCGCCTGGCCCTCTTCGGGGGCCTCATCGTCCTTTCGATGTTCGCCGTTTCCTGGCTGGCCCCTGTCATCTCCCCTCACGACCCGGACCGGATAAACGTCACCGCCCGTTTCAAGCCGCCCCTTAGCCCCGGCCACCCGCTGGGTACCGATTCGCTGGGCCGCGACGTTTTGAGCCGCATGATCTGGGGCTCCCGCATAAGCCTTAAGGTCGGCTTCGTGGCCGTGGGCCTTTCGACCCTGATCGGCCTTATCCTGGGGGCTTTCGCCGGCTACCACGGAGGCTTGATCGATTCCATTATCATGCGCTTTTGCGATCTGATGCTGTGTTTCCCCTCAATGTTCTTAATCCTGGCCGTAATCGCCATACTCGAGCCCTCCATCTGGAACGTGATGGTGGTCATTGGCCTGACCGGTTGGATGGGCGTGGCCAGGTTCGTCCTGGCCGAGCTCATGTCCCTCAAGGGCCGCGACTTCGCCCTGGCCGCCAAGGTACTGGG
>JAIRNQ010000224.1 GCA_031257955.1 Deltaproteobacteria bacterium
CCTTGGCGGGCGGGCTAGGTACAGCCGCGGGTTACGCGGAACTCGGCGCACGGCAAGAGATACAGTGGCCAATAGGGAGAGTTAGCGGTATGAGTGATTTCTGGCCGTGAACGGTTACAAATCCGGGGGACGATAAATTGTTCTATTTATCGTCTTAATCCGTCCAGTTGTGGTCTATTTTGGTGTTATGTCGATATGGCTAGCTTTATTTTGTCCGATGACGCACTTCGTCAGAGTTCAAATCCTTTAGTTTATTCTTTTTATATTCCCAGACACTGAGTTAGTTTCCATAGAGGAATAATCGCCGTTACACCATTGGCCGCGGCTAGGTAACGGCCCTGAGACGACTTTGCCATTCGGGCCCGGGCCGGCCCCCAAGGCCGCGCCTTGGCTAGGGACCGGCGGCGGTTCGCCCTTTCCCGGGCGCCCGGGTTCGGCAACGTCGCCAACCATTATACATTTTTCCAAGGCTAACATGACCAAAGAGAATTTCGTCAGTTATATCAAGACCCTTCCCGTAGGGAGTCCCGTTTCCGAGACCTTTATGGTAGCCGATGTTTTTAAGGGCGTAACCAAACGAGGTTCCGACTATCTCTCGCTCACGCTAGCCGACAAGACCGGCTCGCTAAAGGCCAAGTTTTGGGACGTCACCCCGGAGACGGCGGCCTTGGCCGCCCAGGGGGCCGTGCTGACCTTTATGGGCACCATGGATTCCTTCGAGCAAAAGCCGCAGCTGATCGCCTCCCAGGTTTGGGTGCCCCCCTCCTTCGACATGGCCGATTTCGTCAAGACCTCGGAACGGTCCCCGGAGGCCATGAAAGACGAGCTCATGGCCCTAGTGGGCACCATAGGCGATGCTGAAATGAGGGCTTTCGTCACGGCCGTCCTCAACAGGCAAGAAATTGCCGAGTTTTTTAGCGTGCCGGCGGCCAAAGCTATACACCACGCCTACGCCGGGGGGCTTTTGGAGCATAGCCTTTCGGTGGCCAAGCTGGCCGATGTGGTCTCGGGCCTTTACGGGAAGGAACTCAACCGGGATCTGCTTTTGGCCGGGGCCATCCTCCACGACTTGGGGAAATGCTGGGAATTGACGCCCGCCCCGGCCACCGATTACACCATTAAAGGTCGCCTGATGGGACATTTGACCATGGGGGCTTTGTTTTTGGAGTTGGTGGCCGATACTTTTGCCGACTTTCCCGATCATAAATTATTGCTGTTGGAACACATGATTCTGGCCCATCACGGCCAGCGCGAAAAAGGCTCCCCGGTGACCCCCATGATCCTGGAAGCCTTGGTCCTCCATTATCTTGACGAACTCGACGCCCGGGTCAACCAACTGAGCCTCTTCATCGGCGAGGAGACCTCGGGAGAAGGGCTAGAATTGACGACCTTCAATAAAGTCGCCTCGTCGTTTTTCGTCTCCACGCCCAGATGGGCGCCTTCGGGCGATAGTCCGCCGTCCCAGTCCTCCCAGGCCTTCCCGGAAATCCCCGCCGGGCCGGGTGCCCCTCCCGCCGGCGAACCGACCCCGGGCCCCGGTCAGGAAAGGCGTCACAAGCCTGCCAAAGCAAAGAAGTCCGAACCCTTTGACTGGTCCAACATAACCCTCCCCAAGAAAAACCGCCCCAAGCGCCCGGCTAAAACCCCCGGCCCCGACCTGCCCGAGCCCCCCGACTTGCCCGCCGATCCCGGCCTTGCCGCCGAACCGGCCGACGGGTTCTACCCGACCCCGCCCGCGGCGCCCGACTTGCCCGCCGATCCCGGCCTTGCCGCCGAACCGACCGACGGGTTCTACCCGACCCCGCCCGCGGCGCCAGTGCCCTTGACGCCCGGGCCAGACCCGGCCCCGATGCCGGGCTTTGGCCAGTCGTTTGGCCAATCCTTCCTGGCGGACTCGGATGGGGCGATTATTGAGCCCACATCCGAACCCCTGCCCCTTTTGGGCCCAAAACCGCTTTCCCTACCGTTTTCCGAACCGCTTTCCGAACCGGTAGCCGCGCCGGTTAACGAATCCATTTTGGTGCCTTACCCTGGGCCCGTTCCCGAACCCGCGCCGGTACCGGGCCAAGCCCCCAATGCTTGGCCCGGGGCCAGCCTTGGCGATCTTACCGACCAACCGGGGGACTTGGTCGAGCCGGCCCCGGACGGGAAACCGCTTCCGGAGTTAGTCCCCCTCGATAGCTCCCACATGTCGTTTGGCAAAAGTCTTTTCCCTGGGAGTGGGCCAAAGGAATACAAGACCGAACCCGAGTTCACCTTGACGGATACCCCGCCGACCAAAGCCCCACTGGCCGCGGCGACTCCCGCCGAAGCCCCACTGGCCCCGGTGCCCTTGACGGACTCCCCACCGGTCGCCTCCACTCTGGCCGGCGACTCGCCGCCGGCCGAAGCCCTTTCCAAAGCCAAGGCTGGCAGCCGACCGCGCGAAAAAACCAGCCAAGCCAGGGAAGCCGGTCGGGAGGGTGAGCCCAAAAGCGAGCCTAAAGTAGAGCCTAAGAGTAGGTTATTCTAATGCCTTGGGGATTGGTGGGCCAGGAACGGCCACTAAAGATCCTGGCCAACATGATTGGTAACGGTCGTCTGCCCCATGGCCTCTTGCTAACCGGGGCCACCGGGACCGGAAAATATACCCTGGCTCTCTCCCTGGCCCAGGCCCTGAACTGCGAAAACCCCGAGCCGGATCGCTCGCCTTGCCGCCAATGCGTTAGCTGCAAAAAAATCGCCGGCGACGTACACCCCGACGTCTCGGTCCTAAACCCCAAAGGGAAGCTTCACATCATTCGCATAGAAGACGTCAGGGAACTGAGGGACGCATTGAATTTTAGGCCTTATGAGGCTAAGTACAAGGTGGCCATAATCAGGAGCGCCGAACGTTTCCGGGAAGACGCGGGCGGGGCCTTGCTTAAGACTTTGGAGGAGCCCACCCCCGACACGGTCCTTATCTTGACGGCCATCTCCCCTGGCGGCGTCATGGAAACCTTGGTCTCCCGCTGCGTAAAGGTTAAAGTCTCGCCCCTTTCCCGGGACCGGATCTTCGCCGCCTTAAGCGCCAAAGGCCTAGACCTTAAGCTATCACATATCCTGGCCGGCCTTTCCGGCGGGGCCCTCGGGCTGGCCCTGGGCCTCGATTCTGCCCTGACCTTATCGGTTTGGGACAGCGTCGATCGGCTCTTCGGGATCGCCGAAGGCCCCAAATACCTAAAGGCGGCCATCGAATGGACGGC
This sequence comes from Deltaproteobacteria bacterium, assembly GCA_031257955.1. Lineage (GTDB taxonomy): Bacteria > Desulfobacterota > Desulfarculia > Adiutricales > Adiutricaceae > JAIRNQ01. Next base: position 3,225 of record JAIRNQ010000224.1, read on the forward strand.
CACCTTCGCCGGGGAGGTGGAAAAGCTCGAGAAAGAGGACGAAACGGGGGGCAAGTCCCGATTCATGGCCCTGGTCATGGACTCCATACGGCTTTGGTGGCGCGACGTGGCCGTGCTGGCGGCCACCGGAAAGAACGAGGCTTTGTTGGGGCCCCCGCCTTCAATGGCCCAGAAAAAATGGGCCAAAACAATCACCGCCCGCACAGTGGTTGGCTTGGAAAGCGCCATGGCCAAGCTGGCGGACGGTCTCAACCGATCCATGGGCTTGACGTTGATGTTTGAGAACTACTGGCTAGACGTGCTACAATATTTCTGATTATTCAAGGCCAAGCCACCACTTCACCACTTTGGCCGCTTTCCGCCCCTTGGGGAAGCCTTTGAACCCGGCCAGGCCCGTTTTTCTCCGCGAGCCTGTTTAGACTTGTAAATCGTTGATCCCCTTCTAGTCATAACTAATAGAATTTATGGGCAAAAATCAGAACGTGTCCAGTAAAACAGAACAGACCTTTCGGCAGCCCGTCCACCCAAAAGTGTTGAGCCCATGATAAATGACGTGTGTTAACCCAAGTTAAAGCGTCGGTTACCAGAGATCAAAGCCACCCGTTGAGATCCCCCTCCAAGCCCACTGGGGGGTACCCCCCAGTGGGCTTGGCACGGAAATTGTTATGACTTTATTTTTGCTTTGGTTTCATGTGTAATATATATGAATATACAAATTCATATATTATTGCTATTGGCTAATAAAATTAAAATATATCTGAGCCGATATAAGCTACTGAGACAACTGCCATAAATGACACGAGTATTGCATAAAGGTTGTTTGTTCTCTTTGGCTGCGTTTTATCCTGTTTTTCCTCTTAGTGAGGCTTAATCATATAATTATGGTGTTTACAGACATATCTGAACTTGATGTTTCCGTTAAGTCTCTTCTCGACCGTGATCCATTTCCTCCTCAGGTTAGTGTCGTTTTTGTCGACCAAGAGCTGGTAGTGGACGTTATCGAAACGGACCACGTTGTCGTTGGAAGCCTTTCTGATGACCTTGACGCTGAAGATTGCGTCCAGGTCAAAACCCTTGCCAGGGCTGTGGAGGTTCCAGGCATGGACTGGCTCAACCATGAACCGCTCGATATGCTTGGGCAGGAACGTCTCCAGATAGGCGTTGGCTTCCTCCAGCGAGCGGACGTTGTCCCAGCGCATGAGCTTTAAGAGTCTATCTTGAAGGGTCCGGAATTCCCTTTAATATTGGACTTAACTGCCGCACGACATTTTAATATTGGATTTAACCCACAAAAATGGGGTGACTTTTTAACATTGGTCTTAACTTAGTTTGCCGACACTTTAATATTGTTCATAAATAAGGCTAAATATGACATTTTAAATTTGGTCTAAAGTATGCGATATTTTAACTTTGCGTTTAAGGTTTGGTTTTTAGTATTTTTTTGGTTAGATAAAAACGATATTTTAACTTTTTTTTAACCAAAAAACATGACGTTTTAAAATTGGTGTAAATTGTTTTTTTACTTTATTTAATCAATTCTTCTGATTAGACACGACGTTTTAACTTGGGTTAAGAGCTGACATTTTAACATCGTCACAACATATGAAACAATCCACTTAAATACCTAGAAGCTTCTTTACGGCTAAATACTGGCGGCAATATTTTGCTTAATGAATCAAAAAAATCGCATTTGATCATATTTATCTCCTTTGTAAGTGATCATTTATATAATAGTCAGTTGTTGTAACAAATAATAATTTTCAGGCAATTTGTGTTCTAAACTCAATGATACTTATATAATTTTTTAACTATGATGAATTGTAACAGATCATATTTTTATGTCATTTCAATTTCTTCATCCAGTAGTTATATAATGACAGTATAACCTAACTCAGAGGACGAATAGTCCTTTGGGTTAGAACTCTTTTTGTGTTTTATTAACTTTCGCAAAATCCGTTTCTCACCTTGCAATAGATCGTAACATGATTTGATTTCTGCAACGCTTTCAGGTACAATAAACCTAACATTTTTGAAAGCCATGTTACCGAACCAAGGCCAATATCTCAGATAGACATAACAAGCCATTCAGGATAATAATAGATAACATTTCTGTTAATGTCAGTAAAATTATAATAATTAGTTTATATAAGGTTTTATAATGATTCTTAAGATTCTATTTTGTGTATTTCTTAATGTTAAAGGAATAGCATAAATGGCGAATCAACAAGTGGAGCATTGGCTTCAATTAGCAAATTATGATTTTCAAACTGCTAAAGCCATGTTTCAAACAGGAAGATGGATATTTGTTATTTTTATGTGCCATCTTACAATTGAGACATTACTTAAAGCTACACTTGCAAATATTGGTTTGTTTCCTTCTAAAACTCATAATTTAATTAGACTTTTGGAATTGTCATCAATAAGTTCAGAAATATCACCAGAACATCTTGCTTTTATAGAAGAATTAAATCCGCTGAATATTTTGACACGTTATCCAGAAGATTTAGCTAAATTATTATCATCTTTTCCAAAAGACAAA
>JAIRNQ010000289.1 GCA_031257955.1 Deltaproteobacteria bacterium
GGGGGAGAAAGTGATGGCCGGAACCGGTTTAAACCTTGCCCGGGAAGAGTATGGCCAAGCTGGGCCGGAAAGGCACCAGTTGCATATAAGTTGTTGTAATTATGGGAAAAAATATACAAGCAAATTTCATGCCAAGGGTTTCGGCAAAAAAGGGGAGCGCTTTTAACGGCGGGACCGGCGGGGACGGTGTCCGGCCAGGGTCCGGCTGGGCTCGGGAGTGGGCGCATTACCGCTACATATGGGGCCAAGTGCCCGCCGATTAACGACATCTTGTCATGGGCGCGTTACGGCTAGCCCTTTTGGGGGATAGGGCAAAAGGCCTGAAGCGGCGCGAAAGAAGGCGGACGCGGGGGATGGATGAACCTTTAACTCGTTCGATATGGCTGCGAAAAGTAGCTTTAAGATCTGTCTTCTTTTATTCATTACCGATTCTATCTTACCAAAATATGTGGTTACAGGAAAATTTACTTGTACAAATTTTCTTTTTATAAAAATAGTTTTCTATTGGACTATTTTATCTTATCTTGGGATATATCTGGATTATATTGTCAGAACCAGACCGTAATTGAGAATAGAGCTTCAATAAGGAGTTGCACAGGTAAAAAATACTTTAAATCCACCCTCGGGAGGAAAACCGGGGGCGCCTCAAAACCGATCCGGGCAATAGCGGCCGAGACCGATTTTCGCCCTTTTTTATGGCCCATATCGTTGGCATAGCGGAATATTTTCAGGGGTTTATGGACGCCGGCAAAAATAATTCCGGCTTTTGTTTTTTTCTCAACCCAGAATGACGGGGGCCGGCGACTCAGGTATACTGGCTTCGATTTAACAACATATCGGTAACAAACCCGTTCGTTAAAATCCTCAAAACTCGCAAGTCGCATTTTTATTTCTTTTCAACCTTGAGGAGACTTTTCCATGACTACCCTAACCAATGGGGGGGGAGTTGACGCCTCTATTTTTGCCGTTGTCTGGGCGAACGCCTCTATTTATTTGCAAGATGCCTTGGGCCCTGACAAATTTAGGGATTGGATTTCACCGCTCAAGCCCCTGCCCGGCCAGGGCGGAAGGCTCATATTGGAGAGCCCGTCCCATTTTTTTAGAACTTATGTTTCCACCGCCCATATGGAAGAGATAAAAACCGCCGTCCAGGAAGCCTGTTACAAGCTCTCGGTCCAGGCCATGCCCGTCGATCTGACCTCCAACGACGACGATATGCCCATGTGCCCGGCCAGGCCCAGCGACTGGCAAGAGGTCGTCTACCGGGAGCCTAGGCTCCAGGGGCTGGACGGCCAGAACCGTGGCTATACCCAGCCCTTCGATCCCTGGAACACCTTCGCCAATTTCGTCGTTGGCGAATCGAACCAGATGGCTTACGAGTGCTGCCAAGCCTTCTCCAACGATCGCCAGCTGGGCAATAACCTTTTAATGGTACTCTCCGACCCCGGATTGGGCAAGAGCCATCTGGCCCAGGCGGCCGGCAGCGAAGTGGTCGGCAAGGCCAGAAATGTCTGCTATTTGACCGCCCGCGACTACTCCACCCATTACGTGAGCGCGGTTCAGAAAAAAGACTTCGAGACCTTTAACGCCGACTACAAGAAAAGCGACTTGCTCGTGTTGGAAGACGTGACCTTTTTCTCAAAAAAGCCGCAGTTCCAAAACGAAATATGTGCCGTTATTGATTTCTTGCTTAACAAAGGGGCGAAAGTGGTACTCACATCCCATCAGCCGCCCTCGGACATACCTTTTCTAAGCCCGGCTTGCCGTTCCCGGCTGTCGGCCGCCCTGATGACCCCCATCAAACCGCCCACCTACGAGACCCGGTTAAAAATCCTGACCAACTTGGTCAAGGCCTTCGCCTATAAGATACCTACCCCAGTGCTGGAGTTGGTGGCCCAAAACGTCTCCAACGACATAAGGCTCCTTAGAAGTTGCCTGACCTCCATCCAAGCCAAGAGCGACTACGAAAAAAAACCGGTCAGCGTGGCCCTGGCCAAAGACGTTTTGGCTTTCTCCACCACCTCCCCGCCCTGCGGTGAGGCCCTGGACAAGATCAAAACCCTAATTTGCGGCGTTTATTCCGTCGACGAGGCGGCCCTGGTTTCCCGGAGCGTCTCCAAGACCTTAAACAAGGTTAGATCCATCGGCATCTACCTCTCCAAACACATGACCAGCCACTCCTACGCCGAGATCGGCCGGGCTTACAACCGCCAACACTCCAGCGTCATATACACCTACAATAAAATGGTCACCGCCCTGGAAACGGACGATGGCCTTCGAAACGCCGTGGACTATTTAATCAAGCAGCTTGGGAAAACCATCTAGGGATTGGTCGCGGCCTGGCTGGCCTTGGCCGGCGACGACGATAATCGATTTGGAAACCCACCGACAATTATTCGATGCCCGCTTAAAAAAAACCGATACCCCCTTGGATACGTTCAACGCCCGCTAAGACAGATTCGATACCCACTTAAAAATATGTGATACCCGCCGAGAAAAAATCGATACCCGTTTGGGCATTGTCGATAAGAGTGGGCCAGGCCGTTTTAACGGCGAAGGAACGGGCGTTTTTTCGCCCGGCCGGAGGGCCGTTTGGCTCGGTCCCGGGGGGCGGGGCGGCGCGAGGAACGGACGTTTTTTCGCCCGGCCGGAGGGCCGTTTGGCTCGATCCCGGGGGGCGGGGCGGCGCGAGGAACGGGCGTTTTTTCGCCCGGCCGGAGGGCCGTTTGGCTCGGTCCCGGGGGGACGGGGCGGCGCGAGGGACGGGCCAATGATCGGGGAATAAAAGACATAGTTTCGGCCAAGAAACTAAGGGGCTAATACATAGCCGAGTTGTTTGGCGTTTTAATGACGCGTTCTAACCAACCCATGGTCGGCTTCGGGCCAACCATGGGTTACCGTTTACCCAAGTGGGTTTTAGGGAAAGTTTAAGGGTTTGCCCATGACTAGATTTGTCCCCGAGGCGTTTTTGTCGCCGCACGTATTGGAATTGGCCGGCTACCAGCCGGGCAAGCTGATTGAGGACGTACTGGAAGAGATGGGGCTGGACTCGGCGGTGAAGCTGGCCTCCAACGAAAACGCCTTGGGACCGTCGCCTCTGGCCCTTAGGGCCGTGGCCAATGCCTTGCCGGGTCTTTACCGCTATGGGGACGCCGACAGCCGGCGGTTGCGGGAGGCCATCGCCCAGAAGGTGGGGCACCCGGCCGAGGGCGTCATGGCCGGAAACGGTTCCTCGGAGTTCATTTTGGTCATGGCCCACGCCCTATTGGCCCCGGGCCTTTCGGCGATAATGTCCCGACCCAGCTTTACCCTCTACGCCAAGAACGCCCAGGCGGCCGGGGCCAAGGCCATCGAGGTAGCCCTCACGCCGTCCCACGGCCACGATCTGGCCAAGATTTTGGCCTTGGCCGACCCGTCGGTCCGATTGGTTTTTATCGACAACCCCCTGAACCCGACCGGGGCCTTTCTTTCGCCCGAAGAAATCGGGGATCTTTTGGCCGGGCTGCCAAAAACAACCCTTCTGGTCCTGGACGAGGCCTACGCCGACTTTGCCCGGGCCCAGCGTCCCGACTACCCTCGACTCCTCTCCGACGGACGGGTGGTGATCCTTAGGACCTTTTCCAAAATCATGGGCCTAGCCGGACTCAGGGCGGCCTACGCCCTGATGGATCCGGAACTGGCCAAGCAGCTGAACAAAGTCAGGCAGCCCTTTAACCTCAACACCCTGGCCCAGGCCGGGGCCTTGGCCGCGCTGGGGGACACTGAACACGCCGAAAATACCTTGGACATGACATGGCGGGCCTTGGAGGTTATCCAAAAGAGGCTCCCGGAATTCGGCTTCCGGGTCTTTCCGACCCAAGCCAACTTCGTCATGGCCGAGCTGCCGGAGGGGCTCTCGGCCGACGACTTTACCAAAAAAATGCTCAGGGAGGGCGTGATAATCCGCTCCCTGAGCTCGTTTGGGCTTCCGGGCCACGTCAGGATAAACGCCGGCCTGGTGTATGAATTGGAGGAACTCTTTCGGGCCGTCGGCAAGTGCCTGGGCTAGCCAGTCCGGCCCCGAGGCAATCGCTGGGTCACCGCCCCGGGGTTACCCAGGGGCGGCGGCCGAAGAAGCCGGAGATTATTCCTCGATGATAAAGCGATCCTTATCGGCCACGGTGTAACCCAAGGCCAGTAAGAGCTTTCTAAAGGTTAAAAGCTTAATGGCTCCACCGCTCTCCATGCGATAAATGGATTTGGATGAAACCCCGGCCAATTGGGCCAAAGCGGTGATACTCAAAAGACGCTCCTCACGGGCCTTCTTAAAGGCCTTAGCATCGACTTTCATATAAAATCTCCAAAAATAGAACCCGCTACCCGAGTCGGGATTAATATGTGTGCCCCCTAATTTCCTTTGGAGGCTAAAACGCCGCCCGCACGGGGTCGGCATAGACCATTCCGCTTGTTTTATTCGGCCCCGCCCCACCATGGGACTAAACCGGTTCGAAAGGTCCCGAAGGGTAGGCACATTTGGGGCCTGGCTCCTTCGCGTTGCAAAAATACCGACGGACATTCTCCCTAAGCCTTGGCCGCGGGATTGACCCTGGCCGCGGGATTCCGGGGCCAAGCGCACTTTTGGCCCCAAACCGGACCTTAGCCGCCCTCCCCGGGAGTTGATGCCCCAACTCCGTGAACCAACCAATCGGTACCGGGAAATTCTCTCCCGCCAAACCGCTCTCGGGACCGATCTAAAACCTTTTCTGACCAAGGGCAAAAAAACCGGGACGTGAATCGTGGTTCATCGGCCCGATTTCCACCTAACGGCCAAGAAGAATCTTACCCCATTGGGGTAAGCGGAAGCCTATGGAGACTTCCGGAAAGCGCTATGTCCACGCTTGCAACGCGATTATACCAAATTTTACAGAAAATGGTAGTTTTTTTTCTAGCGGTAAGCGTGAGACTCCGCTCCAAGGGGTGCCTGAGCTATGAATAACAAAAGCACGAGACTGGAATATACCCTAGGATAAAACACCTAGCACGTCACATGCGGGAAACGGGTCCCCTTTCTGGGTTTAAGGCCTTAGCCGGGAGCGCCAATGATTTAAACGCGCCCCAAACGGATCCAGGTTCGGAGATTAATGCCCGATCGGGCACTCCGGGGCCTTTAACGGATCGGTAGCTGACAAACCTTTAGGTATTAGGGCTTTAGCGGAGGCCTTAGTGTCCTTGAAGTTGGGCTAAAATACTAACGCCCGGGGAACCAAGTTAGGGCCAAGCCAGTCGGGGCCTTTGGGCCGGGAAAGCCGGCTTCAGTCGGCCGCCGACCGGGTGGCCGATACGGGCGGAGGAAACGCCGATTTCCCTAAATACCTTCAAAAAAAATCTAACCTGATTCTAGTGCGGTAACCGAGTTTGGTAGCTATTATACCCCAGTTTGCTTATCTTGACAACCCCCTTAGACATAAGGCGGGTCTTTTGACCGGGACGGATAATTAATTCTCAAAAAAATGACTAATTACAAACGATTAGACTTTTTATTACTTACCCTAACGGTCCAGGTGTTTAAAGCCATCTCCATCCTTGGAGCTTAAGAAGCCCTACGTTTGTGCCTGAATCGAAAAATGGTGAGATTAAGCTAAATAAATAAGGTAGGTTATCAACTCAACGGTGTATCATCGCATTTAAACTAAAGAATACGCTTGAGCTTAGCGCCCCGATCGTGAACGGTCGCCATTATTCCAGAAAAACGTTTTAGCTTCTCGATTCAAGCGTAGAGAGCCGGTATTATTCCAGAAAAAACGTTTTAGCTTATCGACTCAAGCGGGAAGTGGCGAGATTGTTCCTGAAAAAACGTTTTATCTTCTCGATTCAAGCGTAGAGAGCCGGTATTATTCCAGAAAAAATGTTTTAGCTTCTTGCGTCAAGCGGGAAGTGGCGAGATTGTTCCATAAAAACGTTTCAGCTTATCGACTCAAAGGTAAAGTGCCGGTATTATTCCAGAAAAAACGTTTCAGCTTATCGACTCAAAGGTAAAGTGCTGGTATTATTCCAGAAAAAACGTTTTAGCTTCTCGACTCAAGCGTAGAGAGCCGGTATTATTCCAGAAAAAACGTTTTAGCTTCTCGACTCAAGCGGGAAGTGGCGAGATTGTTCCATAAAAACGTTTCAGCTTATCGACTCAAAGGTAAAGTGCCGGTATTATTCCAGAAAAAATGTTTTAGCTTCTTGCGTCAGGCGGGAAGTGGCGAGATTGTTCCATAAAAACGTTTCAGCTTATCGACTCAAGCGGGAAGCGGCATAAACGTTTGGGCATAACGTGTCAGCTTATCAAAATGTGCGGTAATGGTCGACAATATTCTAGATAAATATTTCAGCTTATCTACTTGATCAAGAAAGGTCATGAATAATCAAAAAAAGCGGCACAAAAAGAAGTTCCGACCATTTTAAATTTAGATATCATCAAGCAACATACAACCATCTAAGGCAACATTAACAAAAACGCAATGCAAAAACCCCGGCCTAGCCACAATACTGTTCAGTTAATGTTGATGACGGGGACGATCTGTCGCAACTGATTAAGGGGCTCGCCCCTCCGCCTTATCTTGAAGTTACTCATTTTTCTCTTGACTCCTCTTGGATTAAATTTGCCCCGACTGCTGACACACTTGCTGGAGGCTACTTCGTTAAGCATTTGCTCCCAGTTATTCTTCCCCACTGGGGGGGAAAGCCGCCATCAGCGGTGCTTTGCGTTGTGTTATGCGTACAGTTCCTATAAAACTTAACCTATCTGGGTCGATGCCTACTTGCCAAGCCGA
>JAIRNQ010000330.1 GCA_031257955.1 Deltaproteobacteria bacterium
TTCCAACAGCTCAATGTCGTAACCCAAAAGCCTTCCCTTGGGTTCCAGGGGATCGAGCTGGAAAAAATCCATCCGCCCGTCAGTGCCTTGGGGAAGGCCCGTTTCGTGATCGATGAGGGCCAGCTTGGCCGGGTATTCCTCGACGTCGAAACTGTCCAGGCGGATGGCCAGCGGCAGTTCGGCGATTGAGCCGTCGGGGTGCTGGACGCGCCACTCCAAGCCGCCCTCCCGAACGGGCATGAACTCGCGGAGCCGGTCGGCCGCCCCCAGGCCGGCGGCCAGCAACAGTAGCCACAGGCCCAGGTGGTTAGCCAGAAAGATAAGCCTTTTTAAGGAAAATCTCACCGCGATGGTGGCCCCCAAAGACAAGAGGGTGGCCGAATACAAAACGGCAAAGGGCCAGGAGGAGGTCAGGTGATCGAGACCCAGACGGGCGCCAAGACTGGGCGCGTCCGGCGGCGAGTAGGGAACGGCCGCCTGGGGGATGAAGCCCATGACCAGGGAAAGCGCGCCCAGTCCGGCGATGAGGGCCACCGAAAAGGGGACCGAGGTAAAATACTTGACGGCCGCCCTTCGCCGATTGAACCTGGCCAGGGCGGCCAGGGCCACGACGATCAGGGCCAAAGCCAAGTTCAGGGGCCAGGCGATTAATCGAAGCGGCGGCGGGCCGGTCAGCCATTCGGCGGCGAAGCCGCCGACCATGGCCGCCAGGGCCAGGGTAAGGCTTTCGGCGTAACCCCAGGGCACCGCGAAGGGGCGGCGCTCACGGAGGGGATTGTGGGGGGCCGCCTGGGCCCCCTCGGTTATCGCTTCGGCTCTCATAGAACGTTCTTTCTGGGACGTTCGCCGGGCCGGTTACCTGGCCCGGCCCGCGACTCAGATGCGACCGGCGGCCCTGGCCTCTTCCAGCCATTTGGGGACGATCGTGGCCATGAACTCTTGCTTGTCTGCCTTGAGTTTTTCAGGGTTCATGTTAACGAATAACTGGGCCTTTTCCTTGGTCGAGATATCCGGAAGCTCGGTGGGCGTCTCCATACCGTGGGCGTAGAAAACGTCCTTCAAGGCCAACTGGGCCTGGAGGGCCTTGTCGAGGCCGTGGGAGAGTATCCTTTGGGTCTCGACCGGGGCGTGGAAGGGAGCGCCGTGGGAGGCCACGCCGAAGTCCCAGCGCCACTGGGCCTGGCGGAGGAGGTTTCTGATCGGCTGAAGCTCGTCGTCGGTGGCCCCGGCATCGATGGCCATTTTGGTCAGGATATGGGCCTTGGCCAGTTCGGGTTCCAGGCGGTTTCTGGTCTCCAGAAGCTTGTCCTGATAGTCGTTGACCAGGCGGATTAAATCGGCCTCGGAATCCCGGTGGCAGACCTGGCAGGAACCGGCCACGTCGCTTAGGGGGCTAACCAACTGGTGGTTGGAGAATTTAACCCCGCCCTCGGAAACGTAAGGCATGTGACAATCGGCGCAGGAGAGGCCCTTCTGGCCGTGGGGACCGATCAGGAAAAGTTCCCAGTCGGGGTGCTGGGCCTTAAGCATGGGGGCCTTGGAGAGGGCGTGGACCCAGTCCTTGTAATCGTGCTCGTCGTAATAGGCCTCCATGTCCTCCAGGGAGAAACCCTTGTCCCAGGGGAAGGTCAAATATTTGCCGTCGCCTTGGAAATAATACTCAACGTGGCACTGGGCGCAAACCAGGCTACGCATTTCCTGGTTGGTGGCCTTATCGACGTCGCGGCCTATGCGCTGGAAGGCTTCCCTAAGGGCCGGCCTGGTGATGGTCAGATCCATGGAGACGGGATCGTGGCAGTCGGCGCAGCCGACGGAGTTGACGATCTGCGGACCCATGGAACTCCAGGGCGACTTGTAGAAATCCGTGGCCCCGAGCTGCTCGATCATCCTGGGGACGTCCGGGCTTTTGCAAGACCAGCAAGTGGCCGGTTGGAGGTCCGTTTGGTCCCCCACCCCGGGCGCGGCCGTCCGGAGGGTGTTCACCATGTCCTCGATGGTGTACCAGTGCCCCCTGGGCGCCTTATAGTCCCGGGCGAAGGCGTAACCGGCCCAGAGAATGACCATGTCGGGCCTTTCGCCCAAAGCGTCCTGCTGGATGTTGCCATGGTATTTCGACTTATAATCCATATTGGACGTTTTGGCCCAAGTCTCGTATTCCCGGGGATAGTTCTCGCCCCAAATGCGGCTGCGAGCCTCGATCCCGGTGATGTCAACTTTTTTGTTGTTGAAAATGGAGGCGGTCTCGGCCCGGCGGGTGGTCACCGAGGCGGCGATCAAGGCTAAGACCACTACGCCAATGGCCACGCCCAAGCTGATGGCAATCCCGATAATCCAGGGGCCATATTTATTGGAGTACAAAATACCCATAGCTTTCACCTACGTCCGAACCACCCGGCCCAATCGCCGGGGTTAAGTTCTTGGAAAAATAGCCTCAAAAAAATTCGCAAAGATTACGAGGTTTATAAGGGTTTACCCGATCCCATCCCTTCCAATCCAATGTCTGGTCTGGCCGATGTCAGGTCTGGCGGTTGTCTGGTCTGGCCAATGTCAGGTCTGGCCGGTTCGGGCCGGGGTTAATTATGGTTTACGATTATCGGGCCAGGGTTAATTTAGGCTTCAGGGCTTTGCTCCCCCG
>JAIRNQ010000354.1 GCA_031257955.1 Deltaproteobacteria bacterium
CCAGCGCGAGATCATCAACTCCGAGTACCAGGCCATGGCGGCCGAGATCGACCGCATCGCCAACGCCACCAACTTCAACGGCATCAAGCTCCTCGACGGTTCGGTCACAAACCAGCACGGCGGTCAGGGCCTCAAAATCCACTTCGGCGTCAGCAACGACGCCGCCGAGGACTACTACTTCGTCAACATCGGCGACGCCAGGGCCACCAGCTCCACCGGCCTCCGCATTGGCGGCGACGCCAAAAACGACATCTGGGGCCAGGGCGCCGCGGGTTCGGGCCCCTTGGCTGGCCCCGGCTGCTGCACCGCCGGTTACGGATCGCTCAACGGCAACGCCGGGTTTACCAGCGGTGAGACCTTCAGCTACGGCTACAACTGGGATTGGATGGAAGACGACGATGAAGACTTGCTAACCGGTCGTTACTTGGCTGGCCGGTACACCGTAAGCTCCAGCGAAAGCCTCCAGGATTTGATTGATAAAGTCAACGCCGGAACCCAGAGCCGGGTCGGCGTCCAGATAAGGAGCGAAGGGTTCAGTTATATCGAAAACGGTGGAACTGTCGCCGTGTGCGTGGGTGATGAGGCGTATTATTGGGGCGATGAAGCTGTCGCCACTGAAAATGTCACTGAAAGACCTCTCTATTCTTACACTGGCGTATCGACCGGTGATTGGACAACCTGGACCGATGCCACATCTCCACCGTCTGACGTCACTTACATGATAACCAATGCTCAATCAGCCTTGTTTAATGCGCTTCCAGGTGGACCTTCCGCGCCCAGTACAGTAACTAACGTTACCACTTTGGAAGTCACAGCGTTGGTTCAAGCGGTAGACGCAACTTCAGCCGTTCAAGCGGTTAGGGACAACGTTATGTCACAGACAGATAGGTTTAATAGCGCCCAAATTCTGTCTATAAACAATGCGTCAACCGTAGGTGACGCAGCCACCGGCAATAGGATAATGACTTTCGCAGAAGCCTACCACCAAATGCTTTTAAACAATTATCCTGCAAACTTAGGTCAGACTGTGATAGCCGCTGCCGGTACTGCAACGATAGGTTTAGGCATTTGGGGAAGCGGCAATACTTGGACGGCCGATCAGTCAATCGCTAACCACTTTGGATGGACGGAAAGGACAATAACCATTCAAAACACTGGTGGCACCTCAGATACTTTAGATAATGTCTTTAATATCGTTGCCAACCAAACACTCTACTCGACTTATGCGGCCGCTGCCAATACAGAGGTCTCTGTAACAGGTAGCTTTAACAACCAAACAATGATAACCACCTTTTCGCCACCAGTCCTGGTTTCAAGCCAGCCAACCGGGACGAGGGTTGAGCAATCCCCTGGAATGATTGACGTCTCAAAAACTGCCATTCAGGTTGGCTCAGCATCTAATGCGTCCACTACGTTCACCGCCGAAATGTTGGCCAGCGCCATCAATCACAATTCGGCCAGCCAGTTCTGGGCCATGACCCAACCTGTTAATTCCAATGGGGAAGCGGTTACCATGGTCTACGTTTTCGCCAAAGATGGCGGAAACCTTAACGACCTACTAGCTTGCGATGTCTCGGCGAGCGATGACGATTCAAGGTCGGCTTTGAATTATATCCTCTTTGAGAACACCGAAACCGCTATTACCAACCAGAGCGGGACCACGTTCTCCTTGGGCGGCCAGAAGTGGGGAACAATGAAACCCACCCAAACCGGCGCTAACCTTGGGAATGAGGTCTGGAACGTAACCTTGAACGGCCGCGACGTGGGTTCCCAAAGAGATCTCTGGATTGCCGCTGCGGGAGAGTTAACCACCCCGGGACTTGAGCAAGGCATAATCAATGGCATGGATCGCTACAGCTTCGTGGAAATCCAAAACGCCGCGGACGGCCCCTGGAAGGGTGCCGAAGTCCGAACCCAGTCGGCCGCCCAGGAGTCCCTGGACGCCATTACCGAGGCCATCAACACCAAGGACAAGATCAGGGCCGACTTGGGTGCCCTTCAGAATAGGCTGGAGAACACCATGACCAACCTGACCATCCAGGCCGAGAACCTCCAAGCCTCAGAAAGCCGCATCTCCGACGTGGACGTGGCCACCGAGATGACGGAGTTTACCAGAAACAACGTGCTGGCCCAGGCCGCCACCTCCATGCTGGCCCAAGCCAACAGTCTCTCCCAGCTGGCCCTGAGCTTGATCGGGTAATTTCAAGCGACCGGTCGCCGGCTAAACCAAAAAACCCCTTCCCCCCGATCGCCCCAGGCGGTCGGGGGTTTTCTATTTTCTGGGCCAGAGCCAAGCCAAATATAGTCAAGATTTCACCTAAATATGTCAATATCTGAAATCTACGTATCATTATGTGCAATATAGTTATTATAAAAATTTTTATGCTATTTAAAAATTAATTCTAATTTTAAACATATTATTAAGTGTATATATGACTTAATTTTATAATCTTAAGCCCATTTCGTTTTTTTACCGTTTGACTTCCCGGTCGATTTACGTTATTATATAATTGCTATATAAGCGGAGGGCATTGATGGAGTTGGAATTGAAAGTAGGCGATCTCATCGTCTATCCCGCCCATGGCGTGGGCCGGGTAGAATCAATTGAGGATGAGAAAAAACCCGACGGGGGGCACCATTTCGTCAAGATCCGGATTCTTGATAATGGCATGCAGATCATGATCCCTTCCCGAAACGTTACGGAAGTGGGCCTGCGGCCTTTAATCTCCAAGAATGACGTTTCAGGCTTGTACAAGCAGCTTAAAACCCCACCCATTTTTGCCGAAGCCAGCAACTGGAACCGCCGCCACCGCCATTACCTGGACAAGCTAAAGACCGGGGCCATCTCCGATGTCTGCGACGTCCTCCGGGAACTGATGACCATGCGCGGCGAAAAGGAGCTTTCCTTCGGCGAGCGCAAGCTCCTGGACACGGCCCGATCCCTTTTGATTAAAGAGGTGGCCATGGTCACCAGCCGCGAAGAGGCCGGGGTCAGCGAAGAGCTCGACAGTTTTTTCCCGCCTCCCAAGGCCACCTCGGCCTAAGCCCCCTTACGCCACCGCCTACGCCTTGGCCAGCGCCTCTGCCTTTATCGGCGTTTAGTTAGCCAAACCCAGAGCCTATGGGCTTCGGTCGCACGCCAATACCTCTCCGGCCGGCCTTGGGCCGGCCAAGGGGACCCGCCCTTGAGCGCCGACACACCGGAACCCCGCGATAAACCAAACCCCTCGAACCCCCAGAATGGTACGCTTAACCCGATAAGAATGTTTGACCCGATGGCCGAAATTGTCCCGAAGGTAGCGACCGATACCCCCGAACTCTCCGAAAAACCAAATCCCTTGAATCCTCTGATGATCGTGATCGATGGGTGCTGGGCCGGTCTACGGCTTGACGCATTGCTGGCCGAACTCTACCCGGATCGTTCCCGGACCGCCCTCGCCAAAGCCATCAAATCCGGCGCCGCCAGCCTGGACGGCCAGACGGCAAGGGCCAACTCCAGGGTCAGGGCCGGGCAAAGCCTATTTTTTGAGGTACCGTTTTGGGGCCAGGAAGGTGAGCTTTGCCCGATTACCCCCATGGATCTGGAGGTTATTTATCGGGACGACGACATTTGGGTCATCAACAAGCCGGCCGGGCTTACGGTCCATCCTGCCGACGGGCACGTTGGCCCGACCCTGGCCGGGGCCTTGTTGGCCTTGGATCCTGGGCTGTCTGGCGTGGGTTCGCCCGAAAGGCCAGGCATAGTTCATCGGTTGGATAAGGATACCAGCGGGGTTATGGTGGTGGCCAGAAACCAAGCTTCGTTTGACTTGCTTTGCCAAGCCTTCGCCGACCGCAAGGTGGGAAAGCGTTATTTGGCCTTCGTCAGGGGCCAGATACCCGACCGGGGGAAGATCGACTCGCCCATTGGTCGCCATCCGACCCAAAGGCATAAGATGCGGGCTGGAGCGCCAAGCAACCGGGAGGCGACGACGATATTTAGGACCATCAGGAGGTACCCAAAAACCGGCCTGTCTTTGGTCGCCGTGAATCTCCTGACCGGCCGGACCCATCAGGCCAGGGTCCACCTGGCCTCCATAGGGGCCCCGATCTTGGCCGATAAGATCTATGGGCGGAGCCTGGGGAGCTTAAAATGCGATCACCCCAGCCTTAAGCCACTTTTGGCCCGGCAGTTCCTTCACGCCAGAAGGTTGACCATCCCTATGCTGAACGGCGGGCAGATGATCTTTCGGTCACCCTGGCCCCCCGATTTCCGGGCCCTCCTGGAAGAGTTGTTGAGATTGGAAAGGGAAAATTGCTTGCGCCCATAATTCAAAAGGCCAGATAAATCTGGCCTTTTGCGTTTTTTGGTTTTTACTCGCCTGAAGAATAGCTCTGGTCGTCATTGGAAATTTCTCGGGAGCGTAGGCGCCTATTTCCTAAGAATCATCGGAATCGTCAGAATCGTCCTCGGAATCGTCATCGGCAAATTCTTCGGAATCGTCAGAATCGTCCAAATCGTCATCGGCAAATTCTTCGGTGTCGTCCGAATCGTCGTCGGGAAAGTCCTCGGAATCGTCCGAGTCGTCGGGAAAGTCTACGGGGCCATCGTCGGCGAATTCCTCGGAAGAGTCACTGCCGTTTTCCTCGGAAGAGCCCTGGCGGGACTGACTGGAAGTCCTCACGCCGTAATAACTATACCCGTTCTCGGCTTCGTCCGGGGAGTCGTCGTCTTCGGAGGAGGGCAGCAAGGCCACGTCAACGATAATCTCCGTGGGTTCGAGGTCCATGAGCTTAACCCCGTGGGTATAGCGGTGGGAGAGGCGGACCTCGGAGATCTTGAAGAGAATGAGCCTTCCGGTATTGGTCATGAGCATCAGGCGGTCGCTTTCGGTAACTTTGAGAACCCCGACCACCCCGCCGGTGGTGGTAGTCAGTATGCCCAAGCCTCCCCGTCTTTGAACGGAATACTCCTCGACCTTTGTCCGCTTGCCGTAACCTTTCTCGGTTACGGTCATCAAAACCTCCGTGCGGTCTTGGGAGATGACGTCCATCGAGACGACGCGGTCCTTTCTAACCAGCTTAATTCCCCTAACCCCGATGGCAAAGCGGCCCATGGACCTTATGTCGCTTTCCTTGAAGCAAATGGCCTTGCCGGCGTAAGTGGAGAGAACCACCGCCCCCTGGCCATCGGTCAGCGCGGCGGATACCAGCTCGTCATCCTCGGTTTTCATGGTTATGGCCATCAAGCCGCCTTTTCTGACGTTTTGGAAGCCTTCCAGAGGAACTTTTTTGACTATCCCGGCCTTAGTGGTCATGAACACGAAGCGATTTTTTTCTGCCATATCGTTTACGGCAAAAACGGCGTTGACCTTCTCCCCGGCTGTCAACCCGGGTATCACGTTAACCATGGCCTTGCCTTTGGAAGTCCTGGCCGACAAGGGGATTTCGTGAACCTTTAGCTTGTGGAGGCGGCCCTTACTGGTTATGAATAGCAGGAAGCTATGGGTTGAGGCCACCAGCACGGTCTCCACGAAGTCGGCTTCCTTGGTCTTGGCCCCGGTTAAGCCCTTTCCCCCACGTTTTTGTTGTCTATACGCCGTAAGAGCCGTCCTTTTAATGTAACCGGCGTGGGTAATGGTCACTACCATCGGCTCTTCAGAGATAAAATCCTCTTTATGATATACCTCCGGTACGGCGTCAGCGATTAGGGTACGTCTTTTATCGCCAAACTCACTCTTAAGGGCGACAAATTCATCTTTAATAACCTGAAGTAAGACCGCTTCGGAAGCCAAGATTGACTGATAACGCCGTATATCGACCAGAATATTGGCGTACTCGTCATCGATGGCTTGGCGCTCAAGCTGGGTCAGCCTTTGCAACCGCAGATCCAGGATAGCCTGGGCTTGGATTTCCGAAAGGCTGAAGGTAGAGACCAGACCGGACTTGGCCTCGGGGGCGTTGCGGCTCCGCCGGATGAGGGCGATGACCTCGTCCAGGCGTTCCAAGGCTATCCTCAAACCCTCCAAAATATGCGCCCTGGCCTCGGCCTTGGCCAGCTCAAAGCGGGTCCTTCTGGTCACCACCTCTTTGCGGTGCTCAAGAAAATAGAACAGGGCTTCCTTAAGATTGAGAAGCCTGGGGGTCTGGTTGACGATGGCCAGCATGTTAATTCCGAAGCTGGCTTCCATCTGGGTATTATGATAGAGCTGGTTTAGGACGGTCTCGGCCATGTCGCGCTTGTCGCGCTTTAGCTCCATGACTACCCGCATGCCATCGCGGTCGCTTTCGTCCCTTATCTCGCCAATGCCGTCTATTTTCTTACTCTTCACCATATCGTCTATGGTTTCGACCAGCTTGGCTTTGTTTACTTGATAGGGCAGCTCGGTGACCACGATGGCCGTGACCCCGGTGGCCTGCTTGCCTTCCTGGAGGTTTTCGAACTCGGCCTTGGCCCTGATCTTGATGATGCCCTTTCCGGTGTGGTAGGCCTCGACGATGCCTTTCCGACCCAAAATGGCCCCGGCCGTGGGAAAATCCGGCCCTGGAATGTACCGCATCAGTTCGTCTATGGTGATGCCCGGGTTATCGATCAGGGCGGTCAAACCGCTTAAAATCTCGCCCAAATTATGGGGCGGGATGTTGGTGGCCATGCCCACGGCGATTCCGGACGACCCGTTAACCAAAAGCCCCGGTACCCTAGTGGGCATGACCTGGGGCTCGTCAAGGGAACCGTCATAATTGGGTATGAAATCGACGGTTTTTTTGTCCAGATCGGACATAAACTCGTGGGCCAGCTTGGAGAGCCTGACCTCGGTGTATCGCATGGCCGCCGGTTGGTCGCCGTCTACCGACCCGAAGTTACCCTGGCCGTCGGCCAACGGGTAACGCATGGAAAAGTCTTGGGCCAAACGAACCAAGGCGTCATAAACGGCCGCGTCACCATGGGGGTGGTACTTACCGATGACGTCACCGACGACGCGGGCCGATTTTTTATAGGGCTTGTTATAGTCGTTGCCCAGTTCGCCCATGGCGTAAAGGACCCGGCGATGGACGGGCTTTAGCCCGTCCCTCGCGTCTGGCAAGGCCCTCCCGATAATCACGCTCATGGCGTAATCGAGGTAAGAGCTCTTAATCTCCTCCTCGATGTTTATAATCTCGATGCGTTCAAGTTCCAAATTGTTCTCTGACATTAATTAATCCGGGGTAGGCTCCGTGGCCCGACGAGTGGAGATAGGGTTTACCAAAAACCGAGACTCAAGCTTTATAACCTTGCCATTATATCAGTTATTTAGCATAAATCAAGCTCTTTTTTAATCAGCGATAACAGTATATTATACGCACAGTCCACTTTTCCCGGCACCTCCCGATCGCAACCAATCCCAGATAATTATTTCCAATACAATATTTTTAGATACTTTATATAGTCTTTAAAACTTTAATTAATTTATAATTATTATATAAGAAATAATTATATTTTTATAGCTTCAATTATTTTATCAAAATTATTTTATATCTATATATAAATTAAAAGCCGGACGGAATCGTTTAAATTCCGCCCGGCTTCACCAGAGGTCTTATCGCATGGTGGGGTTGTAGCTCGGGTCAGCCAAACACCCTTTAACTCTCTATAGAGCTACAAAACAATTACTTTTAAATATATTGTCAACACGTTACTTATATAATCCTAAAAAAGTTAACCTTGTTAGTAACTCTACCAGTTCATTACCCGTTCAAGAGTACCAAGGCCAAGGACGAGAGGCTGTTGGCCTGGGCCAACATGGAAGCGGCGGCCTGGGCCAGGATGTTGTTTTTGGTATACTCGGTCATTTCGGTGGCCACGTCCACGTCCGAGATGCGGCTTTCCGAGGCCTGGAGGTTCTCGGCCTGGATGGTTAAATTTTCGATTGTCGCCTCAAGCCTGTTCTGCATGGCCCCCAGGTTGGCCCTGACATTGTCTTTTCGCATTATGGCTGCAGTTACGGTTTCAAGGGCCCGCTGGGCAGCTTCTTGAGTCCTTAGTGTACCTTGTCCATCGTTGGCGTCTTGCACCTGAAGCAAAGAAGACGCAAAACTAGGCGCTACCAAGGCGGGAGTCCCAGGGATCAAAGTCAACAAAGCGTCGCCGGTTTTCACAATTTTTATGTCTGATCCGTCCCCGGCGTTCCTCCCTTCCAAAATGAGATTATAACCGTCCGTATCATTCCCGTCGGCGCGGGCGGTTATCCAATCTTCCCCCCCAAGGCTAAATTCGATTAAGGCTGAGGACTTCGCGCCGGTTGCCATGTTGGTAAAGCCAACCTTATTTGCGTCAGTTGTGCCGTTGGTTTTAAAACCAGCTGTTTCGGTATTGTTGTCCCCGCCTTCCTTATAAAAAACCCATGCGGTTGTTCCATCAGCGACCGCCCAAAACTTCGAATTGACATTATTGTTAACGGCAGTGGCTAACCCTACCGCTGTCCCAGCCGCTAATACTGTCATGGCGGTCCCGGCACCGGCAAGGGTTAGGGCTGAGTTCGCATTACCTACATAATAAGCTTCTCCGTTACCGAGGCAAATCACCGAGGCGGCTGGGGTAGCTTCGAGTAGTTCAGTGGAAATGTCAATTTGAACCCGGCTTTGGCTACCCTTGTTTATCTCGGTAATGAGTTCTTCGAGGGTGGTGGTTTGGGCGAGGGCGGTCGCGCTTTCGTATTTGCCCATGATATGTCTACCCAAAGCCGCGGGCGTGGTTAAAGATGCTCCGTCGTCGTTTATGGCCGGGGCGTACAAATCCCAGTTATAGCCTAAAATCAAACCGCTAGTGTTTCCCGTCATAACCGTGGCGCCCATGGACTGGAAAGTTCCTCCACAGCAGTTCTTTAAGTTGGAACCGGGCACCCCGCCGGTGGACCAAATATCGTTGGTGGAGTCCCCACCGACGTTGAGGCCGGTCGGGGAAGAGGCGCGAACGTCGCCGGTGTAGACGTAGTAATAATCTTCGCCGTCGTTGTTGTTCACCCCAAAGTGGATCCTTATCCCCTGACCGCCGTTTTGGTTTAACGTCGTGCCGTCAAGGAGCCTGATGCCGTTGAAGTTGGTGGCGTGGGCGATACGGTCAATCTCGGTGGCCATGGCCTGGAACTCGGAGTTGATGAGCTCCCGCTGGGCCGTGGTATAAGTGCCGGTGGCCGCCTGTTCGGCCAGCTCCTTCATGCGGATGAGCTTGGCGTCGATGACCCCCAAAGCCCCGTCGGCGGTTTGAATCATGCTGACGGCGTCGGCGGCGTTTCTGATGCCCTGCAGGGTGGTGGCGATGTCGGCCCGCATCATTTCCCTGACCGCCAAGCCGGCGGCGTCGTCGGCGGCCTTGTTGATGCGAAGGCCCGATGAGAGGCGTTCGATGCTTTTGCCCAGGCTGCTGTAGATACTGCCAAGGTGTCTGGCGGCGGTCATGGCGGGCAAGTTGTGGTTGATGATGAGGGCCATTGGTTCCTCCTTGATTTCCCGAAAACCGGGCTTCCTTGCCCGTGTGGGGATTGTGGGACTGGCAAACTCTTTCTTAAGCGTTAGCTCTTTCGGCGGGAGAGCTTAATGTCAAGTTTCTTATCGATCAACCTCCGAGAAAACTTTAACCAAATCTCAAGTGAAGGCTAATTTTTTTTGGGTCCCCTTCAGATAAAGCTAAATTAACGTCTTAAGTTTAACTAATAATTGCCCTAAGCTTTAATTTAGTTCACATTGTTATCGAGCCCAGCGGCTCAAGTTTTCGCGAACGCTTCGGTAAATGGCCAAAAAAAACGCCTTGTCGCACAAAATATATTGGCGCCCGCCTAAAAACCGTCGGCTCTCGTCCATAAACCTTCCAGGCTGACCGGGCGGCGAACCCGGGGTGGCCAAAAGGGGACTTATCTGGAGGTCGAGACCGGTCCTGGGCCGGTCCGGAGCCGGTCCGGAGCCGGTATGGGGTCGGTGTGGGGTCGATCTGGGGAAAAGTTGCCATAGGTGTTATTTCATGGTATAAACGTTTACATATAGGTATTTTTTTAGTACTACTTGGGTGTTAAATTTTTACTTTTAACCAATTTGGGTTTTGTTGGCCTTGTAAGGTATAGGCAAGTGCTTGGTTCATGGTGGGCTCAGGGTCGAGAGGCCGGAGTCTTTGTCGATTGGTTGGGGAAAAACGAAGGGTGGTTGGCAGGGGCCCTGGGCGCGAGCCATAAACATCTTGATTTTTCAACCTTTGGCCCTTAAACTACAGTATTGATCGTAGGCTTTGCCTTTGCTCTAACCGAAGCCCCCGGATCGACTCCCCTTGGTAATTTCGTTCGATAATCGTTTGGCTACGTTTGCCCCAAAGCCCAGGGCGATCGGGCGGCGGTTCCCGGAAGGCGGGAACCGGCGGCCGGGCTATCGGTGTCCCTTGGCTTATATCTCCCCATCCGGCGGGCCGGCCGCGCTGGCCTTCCTTTCGCGTCAGAGCTAATGGTCGAGGCTAACACCCAATTTGACGATGACCTCCTCAAGGGCATGGATTCGCTCCTGGAGGCCCAAGAAAGAAATAACCAGGCGAGGTATCGGGAACTGCGTTCCCTGGCCACGCCCGGGTTTCTTAAGGTCTTCGATCTGGCCCCGACCCTTCTGCACCACAACCACCCCGATCTACCCGGCTACCTCGACCATCCCAATACCCCCCACGGCGTCGTGGCTTACGCCAACTGGGAGATGCAGGCCCGGGAACTGCCCATAGGACCATTTAACGACGCCGCCGCCGACCCGGTGGTCGAGTGTTTGGTATTGATAGGCTCATCGGGCTCGGTCGGCCACACCGTCCGGTCGGATCTGGACTACTGGGTGTGTTACCGCCAAGAACGTTTGAACGGGCCCTCGCTCGCCCTCTTTAAGCAAAAGCTTCAGGCCATCTCCCACTGGGCCAGCCGGGAGCACAATACCGAGGCCAATTTTTATTTGGTTAATCTGGCCGAGCTGGTCAGGGGGCGGATCGAGCACAGTTTGGGAGAGGAAGCCGAGGGCGAGGTGGCCCCGCACCTACTGATGGAGGAGCTGTACCGGACCATTTTGTTCGTGGCCGGTCGCTTTCCCCTTTGGTGCGTTTGGCCGGAGGACCGTTCCCAGGAAGAATACGTCGAAGCGGCCAAGGTCATGGCCCCGTTGGACTGGACCGACGTCCCCCCGGACTACGTGGATTTGGGCTTTCCCATCAAGGCCCAACCCCAGGAATACTTGGCCTCGGCCATGTGGCTGGCCTATAAGGCCGAAACTGACCCGTTTAAGGGGGTCTTAAAGCTGGTCCCGATCCTGGAAGCGGTGGAGACGGATTTTCGGAGCCCCCTTCTCTGCGATTTAGTAAAAAATGAAATCATCAATAATCCCCTGCCCCATTTTGCCGTCGATCCCTACATAATCACCATCGACCGGGTGGCCGCCTTCTGCGCCACCCACCTGAGCCCGGAGCACACCGAGTTGGTGCGGGCGGCGGCGGTTTTGAAGGTGCTGGGCCTGACCGGCCGGGAGGGCGACCAAAGCCAACGGACGGTAGTTAGCCCTTCCAAACTCCGGGTCCTGACCAAATGGATCGACGACTGGAACTGGCCGCCGGATCGCCTGGGCCATTTGGCCGCTTACGACCAATGGACGGAAAGAGAACGCCTAAGCCTAGGTAACGACATCCTGATGATGCTCTTGGGCGTTTACATGCGCATATCCAGTCACCTGATTACCCGTTTTCCCGGGCAGGTCAACGCCCAAGACGAGCAATTGGCCCCCTTCGCCGCCCGAAGTCTTGGCCGCCAGAGGGGTCTGGAGGCCACGGTGGAGCTTTTGCCCTCGGACCTTCACCGAAACAGCATCTCCAAGCGGGTGGTCTTCCAGCAAGACGTCCT
>JAIRNQ010000045.1 GCA_031257955.1 Deltaproteobacteria bacterium
CCCCGGCCTAGCCATGAGGCCCAGCCGGCCAATCCGGTCGGCTAGATCGGCGGGGGGGTCGGCCGGGGGGCGCCCGGTGGGCTGCCTTCCGACCAGTTTAACGGGCCGAAAGGAAGGCCAAGGCCAGGCGGCGCTGCTGGCCGATGGAGTCCAGAATCTCCTCTTTGAAGCGTTGGCGGCTGACCAGTTTCGTTAGATCCGGGTTCGAGGGCCGGTAGGCGATGGCCTGCTGGGCGACGATAAAAGTGTCCCGGGCCGAAATGGCCGTTATCAGTGGCGATCCTGGGCCCAAAACCAGCGCCTCCCCTTCCAGGGCTTTCAGGGCCCGGCCGAGGGCCTCCAGCTCGGTTTGGCTTCGGGTTACCGTCCGCGGCCAAGGCGGCGAGGCGGAGTCCGTCCCGCCGGCCGGCGGCGCCGGATTGGGTCCCGGGGCCTCGCAGGCGGCCAGATCGGATTTGAGCCGAGCCAAGGTACCGGTTAAGGCCAAAAAATCATCGTTCAAGCTTAGCAATTCCTCGGAAAAACTCTTTTGGTCTTGTCCTGTGGCCAATTTTAGGGCTAACTGGTCCCTTAAGAACTGCCCGGAATCCCCCGCCGGGTTCCCGGCCCGGGGGGACCCGCTTCCCAAGCCGTAAAACCAATCCAAGAAATAATCGACGTTGGCCACGTAGCCGTCGTAAGACTCGTTAACCCGGGCGGCCAGGGCCAAGCGATCCCGCTCGGCCGAGCCTAAAAGGTCTTGGAAGCGTGGCTCCAGGGCGCCGGCTTTTCGAAGGTCGTAGAACTTGCCTTCAAAGAAAATCAATTCCTTTCCGTCGCCTTCCAACTTGGCCGACGAACCTTCGAGCTTGTCGTCGCGGCCTTCGCCCTGGCCGATCAGCCTATAGATGGGCGATACGCTAATAAACAAGGCTATGGCCAGGATTATGGCGTCCAATTTAGGCTTTGGCATAGGAATCACTGTAATAATTTAGAAAATTATTACGCTTTTTGTGTAATGTTAAATTGTGTTCTGATTTTTGAGAATTAATTACAGGAAATTTTAATATCAATCGTAACAATTCAAGCCATAAATATGCTTAAAAACCGGGGATTGGCCCTGGGGCAACGGCACAAGCCATCGCCCCAGGGGCCGAAGGGTAGCGGGTCGGCCATTGGCCTTAAATGGCTTCCTTGGCGGGCGATTCGGCCGGAGCGACCGGACTGCCGGCGGCCGATCTTTGCCGCAGGGGAATGACCAGTTCGTTCAAGAGGGCCGGCCAGGATTTGGTCCACCCCGAGTAATGGTCGTGGTCGCGGCTAAACCGGGTCAGATCGCTAAACTGGGCCATCCGGGAGAACCTCAGGGACATGGTCGGGGTAATTATGCGATCGGAGGTGCCGTAGATATGGATTTGGGGGACGTTAGCCACGTTTTGGGCGTAGGCGGCCGGGTTAAGGGAGGCGGCCAGGGGCTGCCAGCCGCTGTTTTGAACCCACCAATCTATGTCCAGAAGGCCGGCCACGGTAACCAAGCTGGCCACGTCGGCGCGGCGGGCGGCCACCAAAACCGCCAGGCCCCCACCCCCGGAAAAGCCCACCAGATGGACCCGTTGGGCCCCGGTTTTGGCTTTGACGTCGTCTATGGCCAGACTGGCCGCCTGGACCACCTCGGGGGCCAGGCGCCCGGAAGACCAATAAAGCTCATAGCGCGGCCCGGCGTAAGCGGGCATGAACTGACCCACCCTGGCCAAGTACAATACCAGCGGGGCCGGATCGACCAGGGCCAAATCGAAGGACTGGGCTAGGCTCGGGGTGGGGTCGTTGGCCGGGCGGCCACGGACCACGGCCCTGCCGTCGCCCTCCAGGTAGACAATCAGATCGGCGCCGCTTTCGCCCTTTAGGAGGCCGGCCAGCCTGAAGGGCGGGGCCGAGATGTCCAGGGGCCGAAAACCACCGGTCCAGCCGCGACGCACCTCTTTCTCCCAGAGCTGTCTGGTATTGGGGGCGCAGGCCACGGCGGCCAGGGCCATGGCCAAGGCCAGTAGCCAAACCGCTATGGTCGGAAGGGGCCGAAGCCGGGGCGCCGTCTGGGGAGAGGCGGCGAGTAAGGAAAGATAGCCCGGGGCTTCCGTCCCGGGGGCGATGGCGGTTAAGGGACGGCGCGGGGCGTCCGTCCCGGGATTATCGGCCTTCACGAGGGCCACCGGTATCGAGGATTCGATTCATGACTATCCCCATTAGGGTTCGTTATTGAGTATTCGCGGGGCGCGCCCAACACTCGGACCAAAATGGCCCGGGGGCGCGGCGAGGCCGGACCACCGGCCTTAGGAGGGGGAGAGGAAGTACTCTTCCCGCATCTGTCCGTCCAGATAGCTTTTGTTGGCGACGGCGCAGTTTAGGGACAAAGCGCAGTAGGCGCGGCAAACATAGTCTTGGGAATCATAACAACCATAACACTCCAAGCGATCCTCGAGGTCGATTATCGTTGGGGTAGGCGGGACGGCCATGGGCGGTACCTCAAAAACGTAAGATATAAATGAAACGGAACCGCGTGGCTGAACGGCTACGCGGGTCTTGGCGATAATTGGGGCCCTTGGTGAGGGCCCCCGGCAAAGGGGCCCCGGTGAGAGGGCCCCGAAAAACGAAGCTGGGGACAAGTTGGCCGGCTTAGGCCAGTTTGGCGCCCTTGTCGGAGGCGGCTTTGAGGGCCCGGTGGAACAGGGCGGTGATGGCCCCGTTTTCCAATTCCAGGAGCCCCTCGGCCGTGGTCCCGCCGGGGGAGGTCACTTGATCCCGAAGCTGGGCCAGCGACAGTTCCGGGGATTCCAGGGCGGTCATGGCCGAGCCCAGGGCGGTGCGCAGCACCAGCTCCCTGGCCGCGTCCCAGGTCAAGCCCAAGCGGACGGCCCCCCGAATCATGGCCTCCATGACCAGAAAAAAATAAGCCGGGCCCGAGCCGCTGACGGCCGTGCCCTCGTTGAAGAGTTCTTCGCCGAGAACGGCTACGTTTCCCACCGCCCCAAAGATGGCCTTGGCCTTGTCCAGTCGCTCCGGCGGGGTCCCATAGGGGGCGCAGATTAAAGTCATGCCGTGCCCGACCAAGGCAGGGAGGTTGGGGATGACCCTGACCAAACCGGCCCCCGGCGGCAGCAGCGAGGCCAGGGTGGCCAAAGTCACGCCGGCGGCGATGGAAATAACCAACCGGTCGCCAATATCGTCCCTCACCTCTTCCAGTACCGAGCGGACTTGGTGGGGTTTGACGGCCACGATGACCACGGGGGCCAGTTTAACCAACTCCCTATTGCCGGCGGCAGCCTTAAAACCCCTTTGGGCCGAAAGCGCCGAAAGATGGTCCGCCAAGACATCATGGGCGGCTTGGCGTCGGTAGGGAACCAACCCTCCCTGGTCTAGGCCCCGGCTTATGGCCTGGGCCATGCGACCATAGCCCAGGAAAGCCACCTCGAAGCCTTTGGTACCCTGGTCAGTCATGTCTCACTTACCTTTCTCGGCCTGGGCCTGGCGAACCCGGCCCAGTAAAGCCGGCTCGCGGGCTTTGGCGCCCCGGTTAGGGGCGACTTACTTACCTTTCTCGGCCTGGGCCTGGTTGGCGGTGATGGCCACGGTGTTGATGATGTCGGGAACCGTGCAGCCTCGGCTCAGATCGTTAACCGGGGAATTGAGGCCCTGGATGATGGGCCCGACGGCCACGGCCCCGCTGGTCCTCTGAACGGCCTTGTAACCTATGTTGCCGGCGTTGAGGCTTGGGAAGATGAGGACGGTGGCTTGGCCGGCCACCTGGGAGTTGGGCATCTTGCTCTTGGCCGTGCGGGGATCGAGGGCGGCGTCGAACTGCATGGGCCCATCGAGTTTCAGGTCAGGGTAGAGCTTTTGGGCAGATTCCAGGGCGATTTTGGTGGCCTCGTGGATGGCGTCGACGTCGGGGCCGGTGCCGGAGGTACCGGTTGAGTAACTGAGCATAGCCACCCTGGGCTGAACCCCGAATGCCTTGGCCGTTTGGGCGGAAATAATGGCGATTTCGGCCAGCTGCTGGGGAGTGGGGTTGGTGTTGATGGCGCAGTCGCCAAAGACCAGAACCCTGTCCTGCATGCACATAATAAAGATCGAACTGGCGATGGAGCAGCCGGGCTTGGTTTTGATGATGGAAAGGGCCGGCCTGATGGTATCGGCGGTGGTCCCGGCGGCCCCGGAGACCATACCGTCGGCCTTGCCGGACTTAACCATCATGGTCGCGAACCAGTTGCGGTCGTTAAGCTGCTTGTCGGCCTGTTCCGGCGTGATGCCTTTGGCTTTCCTCAGCTCGAAGAATTGGTCGATCAGCTCCTGGCGGAAGGGGGCGGTCTTGAGGTCGATCAGCTCGGCCTTGTCCAGATGGGCGAGGCCCAGATCCTTGGCCTTGGCCTGGATGGCGGGGATCTGGCCCAATATGGTGATGTCGGCAAAGCCCCGGCGGAGGATGTCGTCGGCCGCCTGAAGGATGCGATCGTCATCGCCTTCGGGGAGAACTATGCGCTGCTTGGGGGAACGGGCCCGCTCGATGAGGTCATACTCAAAGCGCTTGGGAGTGACCACGGTCGGCTTGAAGGCCGAAAGCTTCTCGCTGATGTGTTCGCTCAGATGGGAATAGAGTTCCGGCTTGCAGACGACTAAATGCAAGTCTTTGAGGATGTCTATCTCCATGGCTTCGGTAACGGAGGTCTCGCCGGCTAAGACAACGGATATAACCTCGGCGAAGTTGCTCCGAAAGTAGCGGACGCCGGAGGCGGCCAGGCAAGCCCCGGCGGAAGACAAAAGAACCACCGGCGAGGCCAAGTTGGCGGCCAGCTTGGCGTCCGTTCCCTGGAGGACGTAAGCGACCACGTCCACCAGATCGGCACCCTCGACGACGACGCAGTCATGGCCCACGGCCAGGTTGTTATAGCGGGCCAGTACCTCCTCAATCAGGCTGGCTTCGCGGCCGGAGTTGAGATAAGTCACGGCCTCCTGCAGCGACACCCCGTAGATCTTCCTGGGGGGGACGCCCAATTCTTGGGCCAGGGCCTTAATCCTTTCGCAATTGTCAGGGTCTTTGACGATGGTCTTGAAGTACCCGGGATTTTTGCCCAAGCTGCGACAACCTCCCAGCAAAGCCTTAACGGCCGCCGGCTTGTCAGCCGCTTGATCGGTCGCGGCCACAAAAACGCTCTTGCCCATATAGTCTTCCTCCTCGAAAGTTGTACCCGGGACTAGCCAGGATGGTAACTAATTCTACTATCTATGACCCTTTGATTATCTCAAGAGCCATTAAAATGTCTATTAAAATAAAATGAAGGCTAAAAAGGTACAAATAATTAGTACTGTACCGCTGCGCTATTTGATAAATATAGCGGCGAATTGAAACAAATCTACCATTATTTGTAAAAGATAATGTTCAGAATGATTAAACCAGATAAACAAGAACTAAAAATTACTTACGACAGCAAAATAACATCACAAGCCTTGCCCGCTGGACAGGCCGTAAGAGACCTTATAGCTGACTAGATAATTTCGACAAGATAATACCCCGGCAAGGGACAAATGTCCAGTACCCTTTGGTGTCAATATAATCCTAAGTCCCTCGCCCGGCTGGCTTGGTCACCTACCGGCCCCGGGCCGTGCCCAGGGCCGGCCCGGCCGGGGAAGGCGTCTCGGTCTTTCCATTTCGGTCGCTCCCGGAACTTTATGAGTTTACACATCAAACCAGTTTTTTGTCTTTCATAATAAAATCTGAATGTTCTGGAAGCGGGATCCCCCCTAGAAGGCGCGTAAAATCTAATGATTGCCTTTTTCCCCACCCTGGTGTAAGATATCGCGAATAAACATATTACCAACCGAAGCCGCCAACCAGCCCACCCAGGCCCGGTTTTTTTTATGTCCTAAAGTCCAATACCGGCCACCGATGACGTTTTTTTCAACGATTTCGAGCCTGTTTGACAGCCTTTTCGCCTCCGGATAAAATCAAACGCTTGCCAAAGTTACTGGCCGAGCTTTTTGTAGAAAGTCTCCGCTAAACGTTGGTAAGTTCCAGACAATCAGCCGTTATGGTATCGTCTGGCCTATAACTTGACTTTACCAAACTGAACTTAAAAGTTTTCGGAAAAGCCAAGCAATGCCAAACTTGTACTGGCAATGCCATTGGCATTAACCATGGCTATAATTATCACAATCGTTGCTTTGGCTCTGACCATAGCCAGTGAAACGACCGATTTTATCTGAAAGATAGCCTTAAACTGCCACGAGTTGGATTTATCGGGCCCCGCGACCGTGAGTGCCCTTTCCCAATCGGCGGTTTTGGCGGCACGGGGACTTTACGGCCGACCCCTTCGGCCAGAGGGCCCCGGCCGCTTAGCGCGAAACCCGCGGACGGCCTGAGCGCCGGATTCAATGGGAGGTAGTTAGCCAAAGGCCCAAGGCCGGCGGCTACGGTCCGATCCTTGGCCCGTCCCACGGTTCGACTCCCGCTTCCTGTCCCAAGGCCAAGCCGTTTGGGGCCAGGCCGGGGCGCGACTCCCGCCCCCGGATCCCATTTGGGCCAACCTCCTCCCGGTTACTCCCCAATCGACAATTAACGCCTTACGCCGCTTGGCCCCCAGCGGGACCGGCGGCGACTTATCAAAATCCGGCCGGAAGTGGCCGGGGTGCAACCATGACCGCAGTCCAGGCCGAAGCCTTAGTCCAAACTGAAATTTTCACCGACCAAATTGACCGGGTCGATTTGCTGGTGGGCATAGTTTCCAACATTAATACCGGCAACGTCGAGATTCCGCTGGTCAAAGCCCACGAGGGCCTTGGCCTGACTTACCC
Source organism: Deltaproteobacteria bacterium (assembly GCA_031257955.1). GTDB lineage: Bacteria > Desulfobacterota > Desulfarculia > Adiutricales > Adiutricaceae > JAIRNQ01. The sequence goes on from JAIRNQ010000045.1 coordinate 6,823, forward strand.
GAATCTTTCTTCCGCCATCGCGTTTTGCGATTCCAGCCAAAAACCGGAATTAAAAGAGACCTTTCTGGGGACCCCCTGCCCCGTGCCCCGTATCTATCAAGCCACCGAACCGGGCCATCCCCGTAAGATAAACAGTTTGTTTAACCTAATGCGCCTGGCCCAGCGCCTGCGCCCCAAAGCCATTATCGCCCTGGACGGGGATCTGCCCAGCGTCAAAAGAACTTGGATTGGGCGTTTGGCCCAGCCCATCCTCTGCGGAAGCGCCGATTACACCTCGCCTTTCTACCATTCGCTAAAATACGACACGCCGGTCACCAACATCTTTGGCTATCCGTTATTCCGGACCCTCTTTGGCCGCAGGCTCCGCCAGCCTTTCCACACCGACCGGGCCTTTTCCCTGGAACTGAACGAGTTTTTCTTGTCCAACGAAAACTGGCCGACGGATCTGCCCTACGCCAGCGTGGAAATGACCCTATCGATACTGGCCATCATGAACAAGGCTAAGATCTGTCAGTCGTTCATGGCTACCCCAAGGCTCTCTTGGCAAAACCGGGCCCTGGATCTAACCACCGGGCGAGCTTTCCGGCAAATCGCCAAATCCCTCTTCGCCCTGGCCGATACCTTCCAGGATGTTTGGCAGAACTGCAAGCGTTCCAAGCCCACGGCCATCACCGGCACGGAACTGTCGCCCCCGGTCATCGCCCCCAGGCAAATCGCCCCGCCGGAAGTCTTCCTGGCCGAGATCGAAACCATCGTAACCAAACACGGGGCCCTCTGGCACCAAGTCTTCGCCGGCCGCAAAGACTGGGTCTACCAAAAAATCACCAACGAATCGGCCGACTCCATCAACATCACCGCCGAGGACTGGGCCATCATCCTCTTCCGGAGCCTGGTGGCCTACCGCGAACTGGACGCCGCCAGCCAAGAGGCCTTTCTGGAGGCCCTGACCGCCGTCTTTTACGGGCGCCTCCTCACTTGGCTCCAAAGCGGCTACGGCCTGAGCGTCCCCCAGATGGAGTCCCTGACCGAGGAGGAATGCGTAATCTTCGAATCCAAACGCCCCATCCTCTTCGATGGCTGGAACCGACCCCTAAACTCCGTCACCGCCTAGACCCAGCCTAACCCCCGCCGCCCCCGGGGCCGCCGGAGGCCTCGGGGCCCAAGTCCCAGGCCCCGCGAAACCAGCCGGGCCTTGACCTGGCTAACCTACCCTTCTCTTGCCCTCCCTTGGCCCCGAGGCCAACGGCCAAGCCCAAAATGGGCGCCCTGGCCCGTTATGACACTGTTTTCCATTTCTTTCCTTTTTCTCTTTTATCTTTCTGGACAATGCTCGCGTCTGGCGGTAAAATCAGTTGGATTTGCCTTCGGGGACTCAGGCCTCATTTTGGCATGGCCCTGGCGGATCCCGTCTACCGACGGTCGCCCAGGTTTCGCTTCCCCGTCCCGGGTCCCGATTCCGGCGCCCTGGCCATTCGCCGCCGCCCCCCGAAGCCGGCGGCGGGTTTTTGCCGGCCAGGGGCCATCGTATAACTGGATTGTCACATGAAATCTTTCTTGAAGTTATTTGCCTTAACCGCCCTGGCCCTGTCCCTGGCCGCGCTGGCCGTTCCCGGTTATCTCGGCGCCCAAGGGACTGCGGGAGACGGACGGGTTACGGCCAAAGTTGGCGCCGATCCCAATGACGGCCCGGTCGCCCAGCCGGAGACGCCTCCGGCCGAGGGGGAGCGCCGGCCGATCATCGTCATGCCTGAGGTAGAATACCTGGCCGGGGAAGTCGAGCCCAGTTCGACCGTATCCCACGAGTTTTTGGTCAGAAACGAGGGCACGGGGGATCTGCTCATCGACAAGGTCGTCCCTGGCTGCGGCTGCTCGGTGGCCAACTTCACCGCCTTCATTCCCCCGGGGGCCGAGGGCAAAGTCAACCTGTCGGTTGACATCTACGCCGAGTGGGCCGGCCATAACGTCAACAAATCGGCCGTGGTCATGTCCAATGACCCCGTCAACCCGGATATCAGGGTGACCATCAGGGCCAAGGTCAAGTCAAACGATTAGGCCCGGCCAAGTCCGGTGCCGTGCCCGTACCCGGTCAGTGCCTGCCTCAGGCCCGGGGCCAAGCCGACCGGCGCCCCTCAGTTTTAACCTTTAACCCACTTCCGGTTTAAGGCCGGGAACGGCCAAACCGCCGGCTAAATCGTTAGGCGGATTTTAAAGAACATTTTTTTAAAAACTCAATTACGTAATTTAAACCGAAACCTATTTACCGTGCGACATTTTAGTACGCGCCTTTTGCGGAATCTAAAGTTTGGATTGTAGTAAGGCTCAGAAACGATTTTTGTCATGGCAGTGACGTTGTCCGGTCGGGACTAACCGAAAGGCCATAATTCATTTCCTACTTTGAACAAGTAGAATTTTAATCCTAGGTTTAAAAAGTGCACATACTCCTAACTAATGACGATGGAATCACGTCACCTGGTTTATTTTCGGCCTACAAAGCCCTAACCATGGCCGGCCATGAAGTGACCGCCGTGGCGCCCGATCGGGAGCGAAGCGGGCAATCCCATTCCGTCAACTTCTATACCTACCTGCGGGTAAACGACGTGGAGATGCCCGACGGGTCGCTGGGCTACAGCGTCGACGGGACCCCCGCCGACTGCGCCCATATCGGTTGCCTGGCCCTGGCCAAGAAACCCGTCGATCTGGTCGTCAGCGGGATAAACACCGATACCAACCTGGGCTATGACGCCAACTACTCGGGAACCGTTGGCGCCGCCTTGGAAGCGGCGGCCATGGGTTACCCGGCCCTGGCCGTCAGCCAGGAGCGAGCCCCCAATAACGATTGGGAACTGGCCGGCCAAGTGGCCTCGCAAGCGGCCAACCTCTACCAGACTTGGGACATTCCCATCGGGGTTCTGGTTAACGTCAACATCCCCGCCCGCATAACCGATCCCGCCTGGGTCTGGGTTCCCCTGAACCTGGAGGCCGTTCGCGAATATTATGTCGTGGACACGGATTCCGAGGGAAACAAGCGCTACAAAAGAACCAGGGCGGAGGAGGGTTCCTCCATCCAGCCGGGATCCGACGTCGATTTGTCCCTAAAGGGCCGAATTACCCTAAGCCCCCTGGGGCCAGTCCGTTCGGAGCGAGAGACCCTGGCCAGGCTCCAAAGCCAATCCTTCGAAGTCCTTGGCGGCTCGAGGGATCGGGTATTGAAGCGTGCCCAAAAATCCTTTTGAGGTTTTCGGACTCACGCCGGAATTGGTGGGCGAACTCTCCGACAAGGAACTTTTCGGGGTTTTGAAGTCCATGTACCGGTCTCTTCAAAAGACCTTCCATCCCGACATAGCCGGACGCCGCAAGGCCAAACCCAAAACCGAAACCAAGGCCCGGCCCCATGAACGGCCCGTGGATCGGGCCGTTGAACTCAATTTAGCCTTTGAGGCTTTGGATCTGGATAGGGATCCGGCATCGTTTAAGCGTTTGCGCAAAGCCTACGCCTCCAGGAGGCCGGCCAGCGCCTACCAAACCAGCTTGCTCCTAAAGGATGAGCTAAAAGCCCAGATCGCCAAGGAAGATCGCCTGGCCCAGAGTTTTCTGAGCTATATGTCCACCAACGCCTTTAACGGGCAAAACGGAAGCGGCGCCCACCTGCTGACGGTTCCGCTTCCGGCAAAAAACATCAAGCTGGGCCTCTCGGACGTGGCCATCAGCAACAACATCCGCCAAGCCGCCTGGTTTTTGGGCTCCAACTACAAGCACCTAAACGCCGACGCCCAAGGCCAGATCTCGGTAAAGCCCGTAGGACGTTCCAAATTTACCAAGGCCAACTTCATTCACCTGCTGGGCTGCGTTCCGGTCGAAGGCATAGAACTCATGCCCCTTCTAGAACGCGGCCAAGCCAACAGTTTTAAGGGCCCGGCCCTGCCACCCGGGGAGTCGGCCAACGCCAAGATTTCCTCGGTCATGAACTTGGTCAGCGCAGAAAATTTTAAACGACACGTATTGCCCATTCTAAAGCCCTTACTTATGGAAAGGGCTTATTTATTTTCCCTTAACAATGACATATACACTACCACTGGTCTAATAACCCTGGAAGGTGTCATAGTCAAGCTTGAAAAAACTTAAATTACCAATTTAATTAGCCAATAATTATCAAGACGTAAAAACCCCAACTTTTGGCAAATTTAGTTCTTTAACAGCCTATAATTAACTCATTAATTTGTATTTATCAAGCTAATTTAGGTATTTATTCATCTATCACTTAGGTTAAAGGTCTAAAAACCCCAATTTTTGGCGAATACAGTTTATTAACAGCCTATAATTAACTTATCAATTTGTATTCCTCAAGTAATTTAGAGATTTACCCATTGATTACCTAGATTCAAGACCTAAAAAACCCAACTTTTGGCAAATACAGTTCAATCAAGACCTATAATTAACTAATAAATTGCTCATAATCAAGTAAATATAGGTTTTTTCCGGTTGATCGATAAAAACAAACAAATTTTGCCAGCTTGGAGCCTAACCTTGCCTTAACCGTCCACGGATAAGCCATACAGAACTGTACAATTGACAAACCCTTTATGCCATAACCCATATTTTCAGGCCTTGTATTTCCGGACCGGACAGTTTTCTCCTGCCTTCCGCCCCGCCATCAAAACAACTCCCTGACCAGACAGCCAGTTGCCAAACGGCGATATTTGTGTCATATTTCATTTTAGGATTCGTTAAGATTTCCACGCTAGCCGGCGAGTTAGCGCTAGCCCAACCAAAACGTTACCGACGGAGTTTCTATAAAAAACTTGTGACGGATAGGTGTTGAGTAATGGATAATATGATAAAATGGGTTAATTCTCCCTGGATAATCAGACATTCGCCGGTACCATTGCCCAAAACCTCCGCCATGGGCCCGAGGCCAATACCATGAAAAAACTACCCCTCGGAAAGACGAAAATTTCGGAAATCATCGGTAAAGACTATATTTACGCCGATAAAACCCAGTATATTTACGATCTGTTGCGACTGGATTTTCCATTTTTCTTATCCCGGCCCCGCCGCTTCGGCAAAACGCTTTTGGTAGACACCCTTGCGGCCATCCTGCGCGGCCAGCGAGATATTTTTAAAGGGCTCTGGATAGACGGCTCGGATTATGATTGGACGCCTAACCCGGTCATCCGCTTGAACCTTAATGGGCTAACGACGGAAAGCCTGGAGACGGTTAAAAACGGTTTACTACGCGCCCTCCGCTCAATAACTAAGTCTGAAAAGTTAGTTTTGCCCGACTCTCCGCCCCCTGATTATTTTATAACTCTCATCGAAGAACTTCAGGCCAAGTACGGGAGAAATGTCGCCGTCCTGATAGACGAGTACGACAAGCCGATCCTGGACAAAATTGGCAAGCCAGAGCTGGCGGAGGCTATCCGGGAATTCTTGAGAAACTTTTATGGCGTCCTCAAGGCCGTGGAAGGCCGGGGTTTTACTTTCATCACCGGGGTGACCAAGTTTACCCATACTTCCATTTTTTCCGAACTCAACGATCTGGTCGATCTGACGTTTAGCGACAAGCATCCGGATATTTGCGGCCTTACCATTAACGAGTTGGACTCCTTGTTTCCGGAATACATGGAAAAGGCCCTGTCGAAGTTAAAATCCGATGGCGTTCTGCCAGACGGCGCCGAAATGGCCGATCTCCGAAAGCTAATCCTGGACTGGTATGACGGCTACTCCTGGGACGGAAAGACTCGCGTCTTAAATCCCTGGTCCATACTTAGTTTTTTCTTCTGGGAACAGTTCGATGATTACTGGCCCCAAACTGGGGTTCCGAGTTTTATCGCCAATTTCGTTAAAACCGGAAAAATGAGTTACCGAGACATAAAACTAGACGTCGCCATAACCCAGTCCTCGAACAGTTTTGAGCTAGGGGGAGCCCTAAAGCCCGTTCCCCTCCTTTTTCAGGCTGGTTATCTCACCGTGGATCGCGTCGATAAGGCTGGGGGGACCCCGGAGTATTATTTGCGCTTGCCCAACCTCGAGGTCAAGGCGGGAATCGTGCCAGTGCTTATGGGCCTGGAGGCAATCCGTAAACCTTTGGTGGCCCAGCGCCAATGCCAGGCCATGCGAGACGCGCTTGTCGATCTGGACGCCGATAA
>JAIRNQ010000046.1 GCA_031257955.1 Deltaproteobacteria bacterium
TATCATTTTGGCCTGTCTTGGGATGAGGGCCAAGGTTCAGTTTTCCAAGATATCGCCGTAAAAACACCCTTGCCTTTAGAGGCCAAAAAGCCTATGCGAGGGAAAAGTCGAAGAATCCCGTCAGCCGCATGAAAAGCTCAAGGTTGGCCAAGGGTTTCACCCAAATATTTATGCCCGGCGAGATCGAGGACGGCCAGAGGGCCAAAAACTTGGCCGAGGGCATACCCATTCCCCTGCCGACGTGGAAAACGGTCCAGGAACTGAAGGCCAAGCTATAAGCCGCCGGGTTTACGCGCCTCCCGCCTCGGCTAGCCGCGGCGGGTAAGGACGCGGAAATGACGCTTTAGGGGTGATAAGACATGGGGAGAAGCTTCACCGAAGAAATCGAATCGGTTAACCATTCGACAACTTTGCCAAGGGACACATCGCCCGTACCCTGTGGCGATCCCAGGGACGAACTGTTCAAAACGTTGGAGGGACGGCTTTTTTCGGGCCTACTTACGGCCAGCGAGGCCGGGGTCCTTTCCGGCGAGGAGGAACTGACCAAGGGCGCGGCCGATCTGGGCCTTGACGTCCGTTGGTTAAAAAAAGAAGGCGACCTTTTGGCGACCGGCGACGGGATCGCCACGGTACTGGCCGATCCCAAGCGGATGGCTTTGGTTGAGGAGAGGCTGATAGGCTGCCTGGCCAAGTTCTCGGGTATCGCCACCGCCGCCAAGCGGGCCGTGGGCTTGGCCGAAGGACGCTTTCGGGTAGTCTCGGGGGCCTGGAAAAAAATGCCCCCAAGCCTCAAGGATGGAATTCGCCAGGCGGTGGTAACCGGCGGGGCAAGCTTTCGTATAGCCTCCGGTCCCATGGTCTATCTGGACAAAAATTTCTTGCGGATGCTGGGCGGCGTCGGGCCGGCGGTGGAGGCGGCCAAAGGCTGCGGGGACAAGACGATAGTTGTGCAGCTTAAAGGGCTCTTTGGGAGCGTGGCCGAGGAAACCGCCGAGGCGGTGACCCACGGCGCTGGCCTTTTAATGGTCGATACGGGCCAAGTGGACGATCTACTGGCCTGCTTGGCCACATTGGAAACTCTGGGCCGTCGGAACCAAGTCGAAGTGGCCCTGGCCGGAAACCTTAAAATCGAGGACATTCCCTCGCTTCTCGGTTACGGGCTGGACATGGTCGATATCGGCCGCCCCATAGTCGACGCTCCCCTTCTGGATATGCGTCTGGACGTGAAAGCTTAAGCGGCTGGCTGATCCGGGGCAAAATAATTGTCCGATAGATTGAGCCTTCGCGGCCGACCCTGGCCGGCCGTGGCCGGTAAACGGCTGGGTGACTGGGGATGAGTAAAACGGGGATATCAATGGGCTTAAATCTCTTGGAAAAAACCGAACTATGGGTAAATAACGTTAGCCTGTCCGGAGTCAACCTGACCGATTTGGCCGCGGCGGTGGCCGACGTTTTAAAGTTGGAAAGGCAAAAGGTTTTGGTAGTGGACGTTGGCAAAAACGCCCTCACGTTGGACATATTGGAGAAAGATATCCCGGCCAAAAATATTTTGGGAAAAGAGGCCGAACTCCTTGCCGCCTTGTCAAAAATCGAGGGCGTAAGGCTGGCCGAGGACGCTTATATCCACTCCAACGGCATTTTGGGCTTAATATGCCTGACCGATCAAGACCCGGAAGAATTTACCGGTAAAGTTGAGGCCATGGTCGGGGACATTAAATCGCGCATAGCTAAAAGGGCCATCGTCTTTCCGACCGGGTTTGAGCTGATAGGCAATAACATAAAAGACACCAACACGTCATTTTTGCGGGATCTGCTAATCGCTGAGGGTTTCAAGGTCGAGGCCGGACCCATTATTGACGACGACCCAGAGGACATGGTGGCCAAGCTTTCTGAAGCCCTATCCAAAGCCTACGGGTTAATCGTCACCACCGGCGGTGTCGGGGCCGAGGAAAAAGATCACAGCGTCGAAAGCGTTTTGGCCCTGGATCCCCAAGCGGCCACTCCATATTTGGTCAAATTCGAAAAGGGCACCGGCCGCCATGTCAAAGATGGCGTGCGCATAGCCGTCGGTCGGGTGGGGCCATCCCTTCTGGTGGCTTTGCCGGGCCCCAATGACGAAGTGAGGATAGCCGCGGCCGAACTCCTCGACTGCCTGCGCCTGGCCCTGGACAAGACAGAAATCGCCGAACGCCTGGCGACCGTCCTAAGGGCAAAGCTTATGGAAAAGAAAGAACGATTTCACCATGGCCACCATCGTTCAGACCACTAAGTTTCTATATCGCTATATTTTAGTTTATACTCTTAATAGTACAGTCTTTTAAGTGTGTTTAACCGATAAGGAGAAACAATGGATCCGAAAACCATAGCCATCGAACTCCACGAGGCTCTCAAAGCCCCACGGCAAATCGAGGCCCCAACCAAGTCCAATCCCGGACTCAGCCTGGCCGACGCTTACGCCATACAAATGGAAGGCCTGAAACTGCGCCAAAGCGAAGGGCAAACATTAATCGGGCTAAAAATAGGACTGACCAGCCAGGCCATGCAAAACCTATTGGGCGTAAAGGAACCGGATTTCGGCCAACTCACCGACCGCATGCTACTTTTGGAAGGCGAAGCTTGTAAAAGGGACCAATTGCTCCAGCCCAAAGTCGAGGGCGAGCTGGCCTTCTGCCTAAACAAAAACATTAAGGGTCCGGGGGTAACGGTGGCCGACGTTTTTAACGCCACCGCTTTCGTCTCCCCGGTCATTGAAATCGTCGACAGCCGAGTCAAGGACTGGAAGATTACCCTGGCCGATACGGTGGCCGATAACGGTTCCAGCGCCATGTTTATGCTGGGCGGAAGGATGACCCCCATCCACGAGATCGATATGCGCTTGGTCGGAATGACTTTGGAGAAAAACGGCCGGCTGGTCAATTCCGGATGCGGGGCTGAAGTTTTGGGCAATCCCGCCGCCGCCGTGGCCTGGTTGGCCAACAAGATGGCCGAATTCGGGACTGGCCTACCGTCGGGAATGATCGTCTTATCCGGGGCCTTCACGGCCGCCCAAAACGCCGAGGTCGGCGACAGTTTTACGGCCAGCTTCACCGGGATGGGCTCGGTAACCGTTAGTTTCTCCTAGGGCCAAACAAGAGGTCGGCGACAGTTTTGCGGGCAGCTTCACCGGGATGGGCTCGGTAACCGTTAGTTTCTCCTAGGGCCAAACAAGAGGACTCACAATTTAGCCCAACGTTTCATTTTTATTTCATAGTTATGTATAAACTCTTTTATGTATAATCGTTTTTACTTCTTTACAACAAATATCATAGCCAGAGTTGGATACCACGGTCCTTTGGCTAGGGAGCGCCACAATGGAAAAGATTAAAGTCGGCATCATAGGGCCTGGCAACATCGGCTCGGATTTGATGTTCAAGGTCATGAAGAGCGACAACCTAGAAATGTGCGCCATGGCCGGCCGTCGCCAGTCAGAGGGGATAAAGAGGGCGGCTGCCTTGGGTTTTAAAACCACGCTGGAAGGGGCTGAGGGTCTGGCCAACGACCCAGAGATTCAGTTGGTTTTTGACGCCACCAACGCCAAGGGCCACCTCCAAAACGCTGCCATCCTTAAAGAGGCCGGAAAAGTGGCCATCGACCTAACCCCGGCGGCGGTTGGGCCTTACGTGGTGCCCTGCGTCAACCTCGACCAAATCTCGCACCTGGACAATTTTAACATGGTCACCTGCGGTGGCCAGGCCACTTTACCCATAGCCTACGCCATCAACAGGGCGGCGGGTGGCGTTTACACCGAAATAGTCGCCGCCTTAGCCTCCAAGAGCGCCGGGCCGGGAAC
>JAIRNQ010000055.1 GCA_031257955.1 Deltaproteobacteria bacterium
TCCTTTTCCTCGGGGGCCTTGTCGATCTGGTCAAAGGGGACGTAATCGCCTCCGCCGGCCTTGGAAAGGACCAGCGTTATGGCCGCCGTCAGGGTGGTTTTCCCGTGATCGATGTGTCCTATGGTACCGACGTTGACATGGGGTTTGGAACGGTCAAACTTTTTTTTGGCCATCTTAAGCCTCCCTAAGGATTTGGGCCTTATGATTGAAGGGTCAACCAACGCGACCCATCTAAAAATTATTACCCGCCCGACCCCCAAAGGGTCGGGCCGTCATGGGCCACCCCCTGGCGGCCCCGCTAAAACCTTTACGCCTTCTTGGCTTCCCGCTGGGCTATCACTTCCAGGGCCACGTTCTCCGGGAGGGGCTGATAACGGCCGAATTGCATGCTGAAAGTGGCCCGGCCCTGGGTGCGGTTCCTGAGCTCGGAAGAGTAGCCAAACATGGTGCCCAGCGGCACCTCGGCGGTAATGACCTTGGATCCGGCCAGCGTGTCCAGATTGCCGATCCGGCCCCTTCTGGTGGATATGTCGGCTATGACGTCGCCCACGAAATCCTCGGGGGTGACCACCTCCAAGTCCATTATGGGCTCCAATATAACCGAGCCGGCCTTTTTTAGCCCTTCCTTGAGGGCCATGGAACCGGCCACGTTAAAGGCCATCTCGGAGGAATCAACGTCATGATAAGAGCCGTCGAATAGGGTGATTTTAAGGTCGGTCACCGGAAAGCCGGCCCGGGCGCCGCCCTTCTGGCAGGCCTCCATGGCCCCGGCCCCAACGGCGTTATGGTATTCTTTGGGGACGGTACCGCCGACCACGGCGGTCTCGTAAACCAAACCGGTTCCCGGTTCCTGGGGCTCAAGCCTCAGCCAGACGTGGCCGTATTGGCCCCGCCCGCCGGTCTGCCTCACGTGTTTGTATTCGACCTCGACCGTTTTGGTTATGGTCTCCCGGTAAGCCACCTGGGGGGCCCCCAGGTTAACCTGGACCTTGAATTCCCTTTGGAGGCGATCGCAGACGATCTCCAGGTGTAGTTCGCCCATGCCAGAGATGATGACCTCGCCCGTCTCGCGGTCGGTCCGGACCCTAAAGGAAGGATCTTCGGAGGCCAGTTTGCCCAGGGCGTGGCTCAACTTGTCGGCCTCGTCCTTGTTTTTGGGGCTCAGGGCGATATGGATGACCGGCTCGGGGACATGCATGCGCTCGAGAACCAAGGGATTGGAGGGATCGCAAAGGGTGTCGCCGTTCTGGGTGTTTTTTAGGCCCACGGCGGCCACGATGTCGCCGGCCCCGGCTTCCTTAATCTCCTCGCGCTTATTGGCGTGCATCTTGAGAAGCCGCCCAATCTTTTCGGTTTTGTCGCGGCTGGAATTGAGCAGTTGGTCGCCGCTATTGAGGGTACCCGAGTAAATCCTCAAAAAAGTCAAATGTCCCACGTAAGGGTCGCTCATGAGCTTGAAGGCCAGGGCGGCCAAGGGGGATTCGTCGGCCGAAGGGCGCGTCTGGGTCTCGCCCTTTGGTCCCAAACCGCTGACCGGCTTGATGTCCAGAGGCGACGGCAAATAATCGACCACGGCGTCCAAGAGGGGCTGCACGCCCTTGTTTTTGAAGGCCGAGCCCAATAAAACCGGCACGCACTTAAGGCCCAGGGTCCCGGTCCGCAGGGCGGCCTGGATCCGGTCGGACCCGATGGGTTTCCCCTCCAAAAAGGCCTCGGCTAAACCGTCGTCGAGATCGGCCAAGGTCTCGACCAAGGCTTCCCTGGCTTCGCCGGCCTCTTCCACCAGGGCCTCGGGCACGTCAAGGACCTCAAAACGGGCCGGGTCGCGGGGATCCTTGGAGTAAGACAGAAACTTCATCTCCAACAAATCGATCAGGCCCTCAAACTTCTCTTCCTTGCCCACCGGGATCTGCAACAGACAGGGCACGGCCCCCAGCTTTTCCTTCATCTCTTCCAGGCAGCGCCTATAGTCGGCCCCGAGCCGATCCATTTTGTTGATGAAGGCCACCCTGGGGACCCCATAACGATCGGCTTGGCGCCAAACCGTCTCGGACTGGGGCTGGACCCTTCCGACGGCGCAAAAGACCGCCACCACCCCGTCCAGGACCCTCAGGCTTCGCTCGACCTCGATGGTGAAATCCACGTGCCCGGGGGTGTCTATCAAATTTATCCTATGGCCCCGCCAAAAACAGGTCGTGGCCGCCGAGGTAATGGTGATGCCCCGTTCCTGCTCCTGGGCCATCCAATCCATGACCGCCTGACCGTCGTGGACCTCGCCAATCTTTTGCGACACGCCGGTATAAAACAAAATCCTCTCCGAAGTGGTGGTCTTGCCGGCGTCGATGTGGGCGATGATGCCAATGTTTCTAGTGTTGGCTATGGGTACCTGACGGGCCAATTTATTCCTTCCAAACCTTATCCCTGACCGTCCCGCGGTCAGCTTTACCTTCAAACGCCTTAACCCGCCCGCCCTTGGCGCGCGGTTTAATATCAAACGTCACGCCCCGACCGCCCTTGGCGCGCCAAGCTTTCGCCCGCCGCCCCCGGCTCGGGGCTTTAAACTACCAGCGGTAATGCGAAAAGGCCTTGTTGGCTTCGGCCATGCGGTGAGTGTCCTCACGTTTTTTCACCGAGGAGCCGCGGCCCTGGGAGGCGTCGATCAGCTCGGCGGCCAGCTTGGCCATCATGCCTTTCTCGCCCCGATGCTGGGCGTAGTTGATTAGCCAGCGGATGGAGAGGGCCGCCCGGCGCTCGGGCCGAATCTCCATGGGCACTTGGTAGGTCGAGCCGCCCACCCGGCGACTTTTGACTTCCAGTACCGGCCGGACCTGGTCGAGGGCCTTTTCAAAGACCTTGATGGGATCGTCCTTGGTCCGTTCGCCGATGATGTTAATGGCCCCGTAAAAAATACGCTCGGCGGCGCTTTTCTTGCCCCGCTTGAGCAGGCTATTGATAAACCTGGCCACCATCCTGTTGCCGTACTTGGGGTCGGGAAGGGTCTCCCTCTTCGTAACCTCTCTGCGCCTGGGCATCTGATGAATCCTCTTCTATGAACCTGAATTACTACACTCGCGTCCGCCATCCAGCCGCGAACGCCTACTGATTTTGGTCTCCGGTCGCCCCTGGCCCCCTGGCCACCAAACCACCAAGCACTTGGCCACCTGGCCACCTGGCCACCTAGCTCCGGGCCGGCGGGCCTCCGGACCGGCGGGCCCCAAACCCTTCCTTGGGCCGTTTGGCCCCGTACTTGCTGCGACCCTGGCGACGCTTTTGCACCCCAATGGAGTCCAGCGTTCCCCTAATGATGTGGTAACGCACGCCCGGCAAATCCTTGACCCTGCCCCCGCGAATCATGACCACCGAGTGCTCCTGGAGGTTGTGGCCC